>JBCCFA010000091.1:0-11550 GCA_039029975.1 Pseudomonadota bacterium | reverse complement strand
CGCGAGGTCGGACATGTGCACGTCTACCGCTTCGAAGCCGGCTCGGTCAAAAGCGGCAGCCATTTCCACGTGACCATTTACCCCTTGTTCGCGGAGGACCGCTACTTTTGGCTTGTGAGAAATCTGGGCAGGCGCCCGAGATAACTCTGGAAAATCGTCGGCAAGATCGATAAAGAGCCCTCGATTGCTTCGATCGAGGATTGTCGCTTTTTCATCGAACGCGCAATCCGGGTTATCCCTGAGAGATTGCATGTGGATGGTTGTCTCGGACCAATCTGCTAGTAAGTCATACAAGTCCAAATCGCCAAGTATTTCGTCCGCCATCGAGATTTTGACTCGGGCTTGATCGTTTAATTGGGCGATTTCTTTTACGCAGCGCTGTAGCTTTGGGTATTGCGACAGAAAATCAAAACAAGCGCTTAAATTCTCTCGACGCACTTGGACCACGGCGCCTAGCTCTTCGTTGAACAACACCTCAAGCGCGTTGCCATTACTTGGTTCAAGTTTGATGTCTACTCCGACTCGGGACGCGAAGGCCATTTCCAGCAACGTCGCTAATACGCCCCCGTCGGAACGGTCGTGATAGGCCTCTATGTAACCAGTTTCATTGAGCAACTGGATTACGGTAAAAAATTCGCGCAGCAAGTTTGGATCATCAACATCCGGGACGGTGGAAGATTGCTGGTCGAAACATTGAAATAATATCGAGCCGCCCAGTCGATTTTTATTCTGTCCCAAATCGAATAACAGAAGTACCGAGTCATTTGCATCGGTATTCAGGACGGGTGTTAGCGATTGCTTGACATCGCATACTGGTGCGAAACCGGAAGCGATCAATGAGACCGGTGAGGTGGTGGAATACGATTCATCTGCCGATGCCGTTTCGTGCTGCCATCGGGACTTCATCGACATAGAGTCCTTTCCCACGGGGATGACCAGACCTAACGCAGGGCACAGTTCTAGTCCAACCGCTTTGACTGTGGCAAAAAGTTTGGCATCCTCGCCCGGATGATCAGCCGCCGCCATCCAATTCGCCGACACGACGATGTCTTCGATGTGCATAATTCTGGCCGCCGCCAAGTTTGTCAGCATTTCGCCGATTGCCATGCGGCCTGAAGCGGGGCCGTTTACGACGGCGATTGGCGTTCTTTCACCAACTGCCATGGCTTCGCCCTCACGACTGCCAAATCCCGAAGCCGTCACAGCGCAATCGGCGACAGGCACCTGCCATGGACCAACCATTTGGTCGCGGACCGCTAAGCCGCCAACGTTTCGATCGCCGATGGTGATTAAAAACCGTTTATCGCCAACCGTCGGGTGTTTTAATACTCGGGAAATCGCTTCTCGCAGCCCAATAGCTGATAAGTCGGCGTCTACCGGACGACCCGGAAGAGATTCAACATCGCGATGCATTTTTGGCGGTTTGCCAAAAATGACGTCCATTGGTAGGTCGATCACATGTTCATCGTGGGTGCTATCGAAAACGCGCAGATGTTCTTCGATAGTTGCGGTGCCAATATCGGCGAACGGGCAACGCTCGCGTTCGCACAGTGCAGTGAATTGATCGAGATTTGCCGCTTCGATCGCTAGTACGTAGCGCTCTTGTGCTTCGTTACACCAAATTTCCAGTGGCGACATACTTAAGTCCGCGTTTGGAATCTTGCGGAGATCGATCGTGCCGCCTCGGTTCGAATCATGCAGAATTTCCGGAACGGCATTTGATAAGCCGCCCGCTCCGACATCATGAATTGACACAACAGGGTTTTGTTCGCCCATACTCCAGCACGCGTTGATCACTTCCTGACAGCGCCGTTCCATCTCGGGGTTATCTCGTTGCACGGAGGCAAAATCGAGATCTTCGCTGCTGTCCCCGGCGCTCATTGACGAGGCGGCGCCGCCGCCTAAACCGATAAGCATCGCCGGTCCGCCTAGTACGATGATATGGTCGCCGGGACTAATGACGTGTTTCTCTACATGACCTGGACGAATATTACCGAGGCCGCCGGCTAGCATGATGGGTTTATCGTAGCCAAGAAATGCCTGCTCACTTTCTCGTTGTTCAAAACTTCGAAAGTACCCACATAATGCGGGACGGCCAAACTCGTTGTTAAAGGCGGCAGCGCCAATCGGCGCCTCTTGCATAATTTCAAATGCGCTTGCAAGTCGGGGGTTTAAAGCACGATCTTCTTCCCACGGGCGCATGAGGTCCGGCATGCGTAAATTCGAAACGGAAAACCCGGTCAATCCAGCCTTCGGTTTCGCACCCCGCCCCGTTGCGCCTTCGTCGCGAATTTCTCCGCCAGACCCGGTTGCAGCACCGGGGTAGGGCGAAATCCCTGTTGGGTGATTGTGAGTTTCAACCTTCATCAAGATAGGCACATCTTCAGCTTGCGTGTGATAGCGGTGATCGAACGCGTCGGCAAAGAAACGATTTGCGCGGTAACCTTGAGTTACTGCTGAGTTATCTTTGTAGGCCGAGAGTACCTTGTTGTCAGCACATTCGTGGGTGAAACGGATCATATCGAATAAGCTACGCTGCTGGGCAACGCCGTCGATATGCCAACTGGCGTTGAAGATTTTGTGGCGGCAATGCTCAGAATTCGCTTGCGCAAACATCATCAATTCCACGTCAATCGGGTTGCGCTCAAGCTCGGTATAGCGCTTTGCGAGGTAATCAACTTCGTCGTCGGCCAGGGCTAGGCCAAGGTTGAGGTTCGCCGCCTTAATCGCGTCCGGTCCGTCCGCCAGCAAAGTGATTTGCTGCGGCTTGCGAGGCGTAGCTTCTGATTGCAAGACGTTCGCGTCGGCTTCATCGGCAATCACAGACTGTGTCATGCGATCGTGAATCAACGGATAAGTTTGATCTAAGTCGAGCTGTTCGGACGCGTTTAGAGACCAAGCAATACCGCGTTCGACTTTCACTAAACTATCGATACCACATTGCTTGGCGATGTCGGTCGCTTTCGTCGACCAGGGCGAAACTGTGCCAACGCGCGGAATAACAATTATTTCTGCGCGAGCAGGTAAATCATCTTTGTTTTTCTGTCCTTCGACGAGATCTAACAGACGCTCGTTAAACTCCTCGCCTTGGTTGAACCAACAGAAGTAAAGAAAACGTGCGCGTATCGATTCAAGCTGCGGAAGACGCGTCCGAAGCTGTGCGAGGAGGCGTTCAATGCGAAATGCCGAGACCGCTGAACGGCCATAAATAACGTGCATTAGAGCGTTTACGTTGTGTCAGAGGATAAGAGGTGTGACCACCCACGGGATGTTGTAATGATAACATCTTCGGGTGCAAATAGTTGCCGTGCGCAGAACGACACGTGGCCGAATTAAGGTAGCAATTCCACCTTCACCCAAACATCATAACTTGAGTCGTTGGTGCGTCTCGTTTGCCCTAAGATTTGCCCTTGACGTGTACTACCTGATCGGCTTGAGCCGCCAAGCGGTATCCATTCTCCCAGCGTGCCGCTAATCACGGTATCAACGCCACGCGATTGGATAACGCCGTCACCGCGCCTAGGTGCTTCATCTAATCTAGTCGCTATATCCAAGTGAACTTGTCGGCCGTTAACCCGTGGTGTGACGTAGAAGCCACGATCGGTCGGCACCAAATCCACATTGCTTTGCGAATACGTGCCAAATGGACCGCCGAAAATAGACTGACTTACATAGGGCGTTGCTTCGCCCGTAAAAATAAAAGCCGGACGACCCTCAAGCGTGGTGACAAAGTGTTGATTATTATCTTCGCGCCGGGTGCGCGTGCGTGCGCCGCGATAGCCCACCACATTGCCGTTTTGGTCACGATATTCAACCCGAGCGCCATCCCGGCGATATCCTGGGGCACCGAGCTCAGCGGACGCGTTACCGGCATCCACACGACCGTACAAATTGTCGCTCGCTCTATGCCGCACGGTATCGATATCCTGCGTAACGAAGATTCTGAGCTGCTGTGGCGGCACATCGAGCTCACTCAGCAATTGCTTAATTTCTGCCAGGTTGTCCGGGGTTGTTTTAATGATCAGCTGGCTCCCCGCGCCCGTTAGCGTGCCGCCGGGCGCAATAAATGGTTTCAGCAAGGGGAGCGTTTGTTCAGCTGTCGAGCTATTGAGTTTAATTATCTCGAGAATCAGATCGTCGGCAGCGATTGTTAGCGGCACTGACAGTAAGAGCACAAAGCTGGCGCAAGCGCACCGCACTAAATATGCAGTCTGCGTAAGCCTGGATGTATGTCTGCTTTTTCCCATAATTCGTCAAATCGAGCGCTTAAGTCTCGCGCTTTTCCGCGATCATAATAATGTGCCTCGCCTTCGTATCTATCGGCGAAAGGTCGATAAATGTATGCACTGTTATCGGCAATGAGCAGCGCTTCATTAAAATTTTTATGCGACTTTCCTGGAACCCTGATTTCGATGAAACTGCTCAATCGGTGAGTTAAGTCGAGCAGTCGGTGGCCGCGACTCAAAACCGGCCGTAAATCAGTCACAACTAACCTAACTTGGGCGTGGCGATTGCCAAGAATAATCCCTTTAATTAAATCTATGGTTTCCGATTGGTCATAAATCAATGGATCGAGGTGTCGACTTACAATGTCCAAGGACCGACTGCCGCGGCCTAGCATGTTGCAAGTAATCTCAAACAATTCTTCCCGCGATTCGAACGCCTGCATGGACTCAAGGTCGAGGGATGAAGTATCGGTCGTTGCCATTGGCGCGAATAAGGCTTAGCCAGTTTTTAAATCGTCAACAAGCTTACTGGCGAGGCCTGTATAGTTGCTGGGTGACATGGTTTTCAAGCGCGCTATTTCCTCGGCGGGCAGGTCTAACGTATCAAGAAATTGGTGGATCATCTCTTTGTTGATTGCCTCGCCTCGAGTTAGTTCCTTCAACTTTTCATACGAGTCCTCAATGCCATAGCGGCGCATCACAGTTTGGATAGGTTCGGCCAAAACTTCCCAGCTTTGCGCCAGATCGTTACCTAAGCGAGCTTCATTCAGCTCGAGTTTACCAATCCCTTTGTGGAGTGATTTCAGCGCAATTAGTGAGTAGGCGAAGGCGCTGCCGAGGTTCCTAAGCACCGTTGAGTCGGTTAAGTCGCGCTGCCAGCGAGAAATCGGGAGTTTGCTTGCTAAATGGCTCAGCACCGCGTTTGCCAAACCCAAATTTCCCTCAGCATTTTCGAAATCGATGGGGTTTACTTTGTGAGGCATGGTTGACGAGCCAACCTCGCCTGCGACTTTTTTCTGCGTAAAATAACCCAGCGAGATATACGCCCAGGTATCCCTTGCGTAATCAATGAAGACGGTATTTATCTGTGCGAGCGCATCAAATAATTCCGCGAGAAAATCATGTGGCTCAATCTGTGTGGTCAGTCGATTCGGTTCAAGCGACAGTCCTACTAAAAAACGCTCGGATATTGCGGGCCAATCGGCTTCTGGATAGGCAGCAAGATGTGCGTTGAAGTTGCCGACGGCGCCATTAAATTTTCCGAGAATCGGTACCTCGCCGAATTTTTTTGTTAATCGAGCCAACCGCGCAACCACGTTAGCCAGCTCTTTACCCATCGTCGTTGGCGAGGCAGTTTGCCCGTGCGTTCTGGATAGCATAGCAACATCGCGGTAGTCGTTCGCGCGGGTGGCGAGCAAATCGATAAGGCGATTAATTTCGGGCAAGATGATCTCGTCCCTGATGTCTTTGGTCATCAGCGCATATGCCGTGTTGTTGATGTCTTCCGAGGTGCAACCGAAATGCAAAAATGGAATCGAAGGTGCCAGGCTAGGAACTTCGCGCAAACGCTCCTGGAGATAATATTCAACCGCTTTGACATCGTGATTAGTGGTTTTTTCGATTTCTTTAACCCGTGCTGCGTCGCTAGCAGCAAAATTATCGATGATGTCGTTTAAGTGCGTTAGCTCAGTTGTTTGCAGCGGCGCGACTTCAACGATCGCCTTTTCCTCGCTCAACTGAACTAACCATTGAACTTCAACAATGACCCGATAGCGGATCAAACCAAATTCGCTGCAATATCTACGGAGCGCATTAGTATGGCGCGCATAACGCCCGTCGACCGGTGATACGGCACTGAGTTCAGTTAAGTTTTCGGTTATTTCTGTCATAGCCCAGGGTTTGGTCTTTGTCGGTGTATTTTGTCGATTGCCTTAAGGATACTTTTATCCAGATTCAACGCAACCGCATTAATATTGCTAGCCAGTTGTTCCGAATTGGAAGCGCTGACCAACACGCTTGTAACGTACTCGCGCGTCAGTGAATAAGCAATTGCCATCTGCGAAAGTTCGACATTGAAGCGGGTCGCTACGTCGAAGTAAACGTTAGCGGCCGCTCGGGAATCCTCAGATAAATATCGATGTAGTTTAGCGGTTGAGGTAAGGCGGGTGTCCGGTAACGCTCGCCCAGCGCTAAGGTGTTTGGCGGCCAATAAACCGAATGCGAGCGGCGAGTAGGCCAGAAAACCGAGGTTTTCCCGATGAACAACCTCTGCAAGGCCAATATCAAAGCTCCGATTCAAAAGATTATAAGGGTTTTGGATCAGCGTGATTTTTGTTAGGTTGGCTTGCGCTGCGCACTGTAAAAATCGCATTACTCCCCAGGGCGTTTCGTTGGAAAGACCGATGTATCGGAGCTTGCCGGCAGCGACTAACTCACCCATCGCCGACAGCGCCGCGAAGATATTATCTGACGCCGCGCCAGCGAGGGTCTCTTTTTTAGCGGGTTTATAGTCTAACTGCCCCAAGACATTGGTAGCGCGTTCGGGCCAATGCAGCAAACCAATGTCCAAGTAGTCGGTGCGCAAGCGGGACAACGAATCGTCTAGCCACGAGCGTAAATTCGGTCGCGCGAATCGCAAATCGCCGTCCCGCAAGTAATCTAAATGCGTGCTTGGTCCCGCGACCTTACTAACGAGATATAAATTGTGGCGCTGTTTCGATTTCTGCAGCCACCGGCCAATGATCGACTCGCTGGCGCCGTGGGTCTGTTCAGTCGGCGGAAACGGATAGGTCTCAGCCGTATCAACGAGGTTAACGCCTTCAGCGACGGCAAAATCGAGTTGAGCACTCGCGGTCCGCTCGTCGACGTTGGCACCAAAGTTCATCGTGCCTAAACCGATTTCGCTCAGTTGAATATCTGTATGGCCTAGCGAACGATACTTTATAGCGGCTTCCACTCGTTTCGTGTTCGTTCGAAGTTCTTAACCATCAATGATTCGTGGCAATTAGGTAACACTGATATTATGGGTTTATGCGATTGATTCTGTCACGCCGAATTTACGACCTATCCTGGGCATTGCCGCCATCCATGAAGACAGACTTAAAGGCACGTGATGCTTAAATCGGTGGTTAATAAGCGATTTCGAGGGTTTTTACCGGTGGTGGTCGATGTTGAGACCGGTGGTTTCAATGCTGAGAAGGACGCCTTGCTCGAGATCGCCGCAGTGTTGTTGGATTATTCGCCCGAAAATGGCTGGCAACGAGCCTCTACCGTTGCTTGTCACGTTGAACCTTTTGCCGGCGCGAATCTCGATGAAGCCGCATTAAAGTTCAACAAAATTGATCCGTACCATCCGTTTAGACTGGCGGTATCCGAAGAGAAAGCGATGGCTGAAGTATTCCAAGCGGTGCGTGAAGCAGTTCAACAGCACAACTGCACGCGAGCGATATTGGTTGGCCATAATCCGGCGTTCGATTTGGCGTTTGTGAAAGCCGCGGCTGCGCGCTGCAAGATGAAGAAAAATCCCTTTCATCAATTTAGCACCTTCGACACCGCTGCCCTGGCAGGGGTAGCGCTAGGGCAAACGGTTCTGCAACGGGCAGTAACGGCGGCCAATATCGATTGGGATCAGGCCGCTGCCCACTCGGCAATTTATGACGCCGAGAAAACCGCCGATCTTTTCTGCTTCATCGTTAATCGTTGGGACGCGTGCAACTAGCTCAACTCAGCAGGTTCTATCGGAGTGTCCGCTTGCTGAACGTCTGTTGACTAACCCGCAATTTTTTCCTGCCACTGCTGAGCTGAAAATTTAATCGATTGCTCGTCGAATAAGGTAAGCTGGTGATTATCGACGACCTGCTTGCCTGCCACCCAAACGTGTTTTACCTGGTCGCGGTGACCGGCGTATACGATTTGCGAGACCACATCATATAAAGGTTTGCTTGCGACTTGGCTAAAGTCCAGCGCCACAATATCGGCAGCTTTGCCGATTTCTAAGCTACCCAACTGATTTTCTTTACCCAAGGCCCGCGCCGCTCCTCGCGTCGCGAGATACAAAGCTTCCGTCGCCGGAACCGCGCAAGCATCATTGCTGACGCCTTTCGCAAGCAGAGCTGCGGTCCGCATTTCGCTCAACATGTCGAGATCGTTATTGCTGGCGGCGCCGTCAGTGCCGATACCCACGTTGATATCGTGTTTTAGTAAAGCTTGCAGCGGGCAGAAGCCGCTCGCCAGTTTAAGATTGGATTCCGGGCAGTGAGCAACCGAAACGCCGTGCTTTGCCGCCAAGGCAATTTCTGCTTCGTTTAAGGCGGTCATGTGTACGGCGATTAAGCGTGGCGAAATCAATCCCAGTTCATTCAGGCGCGCGATAGGCCTGACACCATGCGTCGCTTCGTGATCATCGACTTCCCGCTGGGTTTCGTGCAAATGGATGTGAATAGGCACATCTAATTCCTCTGCCAAGGTGCTAACACGACGGAGGGCAGCATCATCTACAGTGTAAGGCGCGTGCGGCGCAAAACAGGTGGAAATCAAAGGGTGCGAGCGATATTGATCATGGACCCGCTGGCCATTGCTGAAATATTCATCAACGGAATTCGCCCATGCTGTCGGGAATCCAATCACAATCATCCCCACGTTGGCGCGAACGCCAAGGGTTATTGCGGCTTTCGCGACCTCATCCGGAAAAAAGTACATATCACTAAAATAAGTCGTGCCGGATTTAAGCATTTCCGCACCAGCAAGCAGGGTGCCGTCGAACACGAACTGTCGATTAATGTGTTTTGCTTCGGTTGGCCAAATGTGCTGTTCCAGCCACTCCTGCAACGGCAAATCGTCGGCCAAGCCCCGCATTAATGACATAGCGGCATGCGTATGCAGGTTAATCAATCCTGGGATGAGGGCGTGATCTTTCAGATCAAGCACTTCGTCGGCGGTGTATTTTTCGTGACATTTTTCTGCCGGTAAGACGTCCACTATCGATTCGTTGTCGATAACGAGACTGTGATTTTTAAACACATCGTGGTCGTTATTTACGGTAACGATCCAGTCGGGGTTAAGAATCTGTTTAACGTGTTGCACAATAGCTATGAATCGCTGATTGGTCGTGGCAGAAAAATAATTGAAAGTACCCGGCGCAGGCAATAAGGTAGCACAGTTACAAGCCCGGTTAGGCAATAGAGCTATTCCATCATGTCGACATCAGATTCTGCGGTCGAACCCATACGCTGGGTAGATGACCATTTACAACTGATTGACCAACGTAAGCTACCAGAGGAACTCACCTACTTAGATTGCTTTACCAGTGCGCAAGTTGTCGATGCCATTCGCGATATGGTGGTGCGCGGCGCCCCTGCAATTGGTATCGCAGCCGCCTATGGCGTGGTTCTGGCGGCCCGAGAATCGAAACGGGTCCGCGGCTACGCATTTGATGAGCTAGACAAACGGGTTAGTGCTTTACTTGCGGCGCGTCCGACTGCCGTTAATTTGGCCTGGGCCGTCAAACAGATGATGACTGTCATGGGAAATGGCGTTCAACCCTCAGACGCTGAAGTGTTGGCGTTTGCTGAAAGGCTGCACGCGGAAGATGTCGCCGTTAACCGAAAAATGGGTGATTTCGGCGCGACCCTGTTAGGGAACGATGCGCGGGTAATCACGCACTGCAACGCGGGCGCGTTAGCGACTGCTGGGTATGGCACGGCATTAGGCGTAATACGCAGTGCCTTCCGCGATAACAAGCTTGCCAAAGTTTATGCCTGTGAAACCAGACCCTGGTTGCAGGGCGCACGCCTAACCGCATGGGAGTTACTGCAAGACGATATCCCTGTAACGTTGTTAGCCGATGGTGCTGCCGCGCAGTTGATGTACCGCGCGCAGGATAGGTCCGACAAAATCTCTTGGGTTATCACCGGCGCAGACCGGGTGGCGGCCAATGGTGACGTTGCCAACAAAATTGGTACCTATGCGCTGGCGTTGGCCGCTCGGGCGCACGGCGTTGGGATGATGGTTGTAGCCCCGCGTTCGACAATCGATTTGGACACGCCAACGGGCGCCGACATTCCCATTGAAAATAGAGCAGAAGAAGAGCTTTTGTCATTGAACGGTGTGCGCGTTGCGGCCGCGAATGCGGCCGCTGTGAACCCGGTTTTCGACATCACGCCGGCGCACTACGTCGATGTGTTAGTCACCGAAAAAGGACCGATACATTGTCCCGATCGGAGCCAATTGGAAGCCCTTTTTTAGGCGAAAATAAAGCTCCTTTTTCGGCCCGGAATATGGTAAAATTTGGGCTCTTTTCGACACCTTCCTCGAAAACAAAAAAATCATTAAAATCAATGGGATAAAATCATCGAAATGGCAGATTTCGCACGCCAGTTAGTTCCCGTAAATATCGAAGACGAAATGCGTCAGTCCTACATGGATTACGCAATGAGCGTGATTGTTGGTCGAGCGCTTCCAGACGCACGTGACGGCTTAAAACCGGTCCATCGGCGAGTCCTCTACGCCATGCACGAGTCGAATAACGTTTGGAACCGCCCGTACGTCAAATGCGCCCGTGTTGTCGGCGAGGTGATGGGTAAATATCACCCTCACGGCGACAGCGCGATTTACGATACTTTGGTCCGAATGGCGCAAGACTTTTCCTTGCGATATCCGCTAGTCGATGGGCAAGGAAACTTCGGTTCGGTCGACGGCGATGCGGCTGCGGCGATGCGTTACACAGAGTGCCGGTTGGCCAAGATCTCCTCAGACTTACTGGCGGATATCGATAAAGAAACGGTCGATTTCGTGCCGAACTACGATGGCAAGGAACACGAGCCAAACGTCCTGCCATCCCGGATTCCGAATTTATTAGTTAACGGGTCAAGCGGCATCGCGGTAGGCATGGCGACTAATATCCCGCCGCATAATTTGTCTGAAGTGATCAACGCCTGCATTGCACTCATCGATAAAGAAGACATTTCCGTTGCTGAACTCATCGATATCATGCCGGGTCCAGATTTTCCCACTGCTGGAATCATCAATGGTTCGAAGGGCATTTGGGAAGCCTATGGAACAGGGCGTGGCCGAATCTATGTTCGGGCGCGCACCGACATCGAAAACGCAGATACGGATTCGCCGCGAATTGTCGTCACCGAATTACCGTATCAGGTCAATAAAGCCCGCTTGCTCGAAAAAATTGGCACCTGAATTGGATCAATATCTCCTAACTCTTGATCACCGTGAGCTGGGTACATATTTTTGACAGAGCTGAGTCATGGTACTCATTTATATGTCATTTAGATGTTAGCTGTCTCGTTTTTTCTTTGATTTGGCCCCGTAT
>JBCCFA010000090.1:0-11665 GCA_039029975.1 Pseudomonadota bacterium | reverse complement strand
GGCAGGGTCTACCGCGGCAGCTTCCAGCGGAGAGAGGCAGCGGCGGCCCCGGCTGCGGGAGGAAGTGAGCGGCAAGGATACTTTGGGCGGAGTTGGAACAATGTTGTGCCATCCGGTCCGTTTCGACCAATGACATATCCACAAGCCTATGAGCATCCAGAGTTAGCTGCAAGCAATTAGTTGTATGTTTTCGCTAACTAAATGAGTTTTCATACGAATAACTTAGCACGCCGTATTTTAAGGCCTTGAAGCTACCGGGCGTGTAAATACAAAAATTTTCCGTATTCCGAAAAAATTATCCTCGTTGCTTTTAGCAAATTAATAGGTGAGCGCGATCTGGCGCATGAGCTTTTAGCTCGGGCGATTAATCTTTTTTCTACCTAATTAGAATCGTGCTTATATTTACGTCGTTCGGACGCTCCGCATTCTCTCGGCTAGGAGTAGAATTAATCGAAGTTTGAAACCGAAAAAAAAGCCATTGAATAAAGATTGGGACCGTAGGAGGGCTAATCAGAAAGCTATGAAATTTGCGATTTACGTACCTAACTTTGGGGCATTTGGAGATGCCCGGGCGCTTGCCGAACTCGCGCGCGACGCGGAGGATGCAGGGTGGGATGGTTTTTTCATTTGGGACCACGTACTTTGGTCTAAGCCGGTTGAACAACCAGTTGTTGAGCCGTGGGTAGCATTGACGGCCATAGCAATGGCCACCGAGCGGATACGAATTGCGCCTATCATTACGCCTTTACCCCGCCGGAGGCCTTGGCAGCTTGCTCGACAGGCGGCATCTTTGGATCAGCTCTCGGGCGGGCGATTGATTATCGGCGCGGGCATTGGCTTTGACGGCTTTGGTGATTACAGTGCGTTTGGCGAAACCACCGATGCAGTGATACACGGTCAAATGCTTGATGAAGCACTCACGATTCTCAACGGTCTTTTAAGCGGCGATCCTTTTGCGTTCAAAGGCGAACATTATCAAGTGGAGGAAACGCAATTCTTACCCAGCGCCTTGCAACGTCCCCGGATTCCGATCTGGCTAGCAGGTTTGTGGCCGGGTACTAAACCATTTAGACGAGCGGCCAAATGGGACGGCATCGTTCCTTTGCGAAAGGGGCCAAACGATCCACTGGAACCGCATGAGTATCGCGACATGGCGGCATACATCACCGAGCATCAGGAAGGCGCAGGGACTTCTTTTGATATCGTAGGCCCAAGCGGTAAATGGCGGCCCACCCAAGCTGAGGTGGCCGCTTACGAGGAAGTTGGCGTAACGTGGTGGAAGGCAGGTTTCGGTCCGAATCACTCAATCGAAGAGGTTCGACGGGAAATTAAACTGGGGCCTCAACCTATAAAGTGACCTGATAGTAGCCAGGTTACGGGGGACACTGCGCAGTATTCCAATATAAACTTAATTGTTGCCGCCCGGCGCTCGCTAGCCCGTGCCCGTGTTGACGTAAAAAGAGATTTCGGTCTGTTCGATACCGCTCAAGTATTATTGCAATTTTGCGCGTATAAATCGCGCGTTTACTGGAATACAGCGCAGTGTCCCCTCGTTTCCCTGCGTTCTTCGAGCTGAGCGACCCTACCAATTTTCTACCCACGGCCTCAACACAACCTCTGTAGCCCAGGTGGAGCGATGTTGTTTGTGCAACTGCAGGTAGGTCTCGGCAATTGAGTCGGGATGAAGTAGATTATCGTTTTCGTTTTTTCCTGCAATAATATGGGCACGACCGCCATCTTCGCGAACCCAGCCGATGGCGCCATCTATCGGCACTTGTACAACATGGATACCTTGGGGCATCAGCTCTCGCGCCATGCTTTGCGCAAGGCCCGTTTTCCCATGGCATGCAATCGCGAAAGCAGCACTTCGCGGATAACCCTTAAATGCAGCGCTCGCGTTGGTGAAAATGATGGTGCCGCGATGACCGCTTTGTGGTAAATCGTGGGCAAGCATTCCTTTGGCTGCTTGTTGGCCAACAACGAAAGCACTGAACGCGGAATTCTTGATGGTCTGGAGTGCCAACTCAGGATCTGCTTCAGTAATATCTTTTCGGAAAATTTCTGGAGTGCGTCCGTCAATATTGTGAATAACAAGACGCGGCGAGCCAAGCTCCGCGGTAACCGTATTGAAAAGATTCTCTACTTGACCAGGATCGCTCGCGTCGCATGGATATAGCTGTACGTTATGCTCCTTTTTCAAACTCTGGAGCACGGGTTTATCTGGCGTCCTAGCGGCCACCGCAACCTTCATGCCGTCGCCACTAAATAATCGCGCACAGCTCGAACTAATGCCCGGCCCACCGCCAACAATTAGGGCAACATCTTGCGCATTGCTATCTGAGTTCATAAATTTCTCCGCGACTTATCAGATTTCTTCTTGAAACTTCCGCTATGTTAAATGCTTCTGACTCATTTGATAGATTTCTTTCGAAATTTCAACCAGTGCATTTTACTCATTAATCGAAATATTGGGCGATCCCACGGTGCACCAACCAAGCTAGCCGGATTAATCCGCCCCTTTCGCACAACACTCTTCATATGAGAAAACCGCTCAAACCCTTCCCTTCCGTGATAGTGACCAAGGCCCGAAGGCCCTATACCACCGAAAGGAATATCGTCCGCTAGTACGTGGCTCATGGTATCGTTTATGCACACGCCACCAGAGTGAGTTTGTTCCACCACCTTGTTGGCGCGGGAAGCGTCCCAATCAAAATAGTACAACGCTAATGGCCGATCTTTTTCATTTACCATGCGCAGTGCGTCTTGCAGGTTCTGGTAGGTAAGGACGGGCAAAATTGGGCCAAAAATTTCCTCCTGCATGACCTTCATGTTCTCATTGGCGTTAAGCACGATTGTCATTGGTAACTTTTTTGTTCCGTTAAAATCTTCAGCAGACGGATTGATTTCAATTAAGCGAGCACCCTTGTTTTCCGCATCTCGAAGATTTTCTTCAAGTCGTTCCTTCTGACGGTCAGTGATAATGGCCGTGTAATCTTCGTTCGAAACCAAGGACGGATATCGGGAGTTAATTTCAGCGGAGAATTCGTCTACAAATTCGCTTATCTTTGATTCGTGGCACAGGATGTAGTCAGGGGAGACACAGACCTGCCCAGCGTTAATACTTTTTCCGAAACCGATGCGACGTGCTGCTTCTTTCACCGGAAAATCTGGATGGATAATTGCAGGAGATTTACCACCAAGCTCGAGTGTTACCGGGGTTAGGTTCTCAGCGGCGGCGCGCATGACAATTTTTCCGACAGTTGTTGAACCGGTAAAAACTAGATGGTCAAACGGTAGCTTGGTAAATCGTGCAGCGACGTCCGCATCGCCCGTTACCACGACCACGGTGCCGTTGGGAAACGCATCGGCCATTATTCTCGCGATCAACTCCCCAGTTGCGGGCGCAAATTCAGACATTTTTAGCATCGCCCGGTTGCCTGCGGCTAATGCGTAAATCAGCGGAGAAAACCCGAGGAATATTGGAAAATTCCACGGCACTACAATCCCTACAACCCCGACAGGTTGTGGGTGAACGCGAACGCGAGCGGGGGCTAACAGCATAGGGACCTTACGATTCTGCGGCTTCATCCACCGTTTCAGGTTTTTGCGGCAGTAGTTAATCCCTTCAAGCAGCGGAAAGATTTCCGCAAGTAGGGTCTCTCCTGATGCGCGATTGCTGAAATCTCGGCTAACGGCCGATATCAACGCCTCTTTGTTATCAAGGATCGCGTTATGGAGGATATCGAGATTGCGAATGCGATCTTCGCGCGAAGGCATTTTGTTTTGCTCGAATGCGATTCGTTGCTTAGCAAAAACGTCTTCGAATGCGTAAGGTTTTTCTTGAAACTGAATATTGCTGATGGCTGCCATAGCTAATCCCTCTTTTTGAAGGGTGTTACTCTAGAAGTGCCAAGGCTACAAAATAATGATGCTTACGGCCAAGAATTTGACCTTTTTGGCCAGAATTACCAATTCATTATGGGGCGCGTGCCCTAAGAATGCTAAGCGAGGCGTTTTTTGCGGTGCTGAGCTGGTGTCGTTCCAGTCCAACGCTTAAAAGCATGAATGAAGCTAGAAGGTTCGGCATAACCAAGCCGTTCGGCAACGGCATCGACGCTGAGTTTGGCGGTATCTAACAACTCTATCGCGATTCCCTCTCGCGTTTTCTCAACGATATTTCTATAGCTATTGCCGTCTTCTTCCAGGCGGCGGCGAAAGGTTCGGGCGCTCATATTAAAATGCTTCGCACTCCGTTCTAAGGTTGGGATGTTGTTGATGTTAGCCAAAATTAAACGCCTCACCTGCCCAGAAAAACCGGATTGCGCAACGCGCTTATCTAACTGTTCTTGGCATTGTTGAATGCAAAACTCTGCCGTCGCGGTATTTGCCTTGGGACTGGTCAGCGTCAAAGCGTCGTTGTCGAATATCACGCAATTACGATTTGCTTTTAGAACAATAGATTCGTGTGCAATTTCTACTGGGAGCAGGTCAAACGCAAGCACTGGAAGTGCAAGGGATATCTTCTTTGGTGCTAATTTGTCGAGCCCGAACATCTCACCAATAAAGGATAACAAGATTGCTAAGTGCCTCTCTATGGCAAACTGGTGCAGATGCTTGGGGAGATTGCCGGCATCCATCACGAGCACTGATTCGTTCTCGTGATCTTCCAGCGAAAAATTGATTAACACGAAGGATAAACCCGCGAATCGCGCAGCCACCTGAAAAGCGGCGCGCAAATTGGGGCTGCTGATAATCGCGAATGCCCATATCCCAAAGGTAGTCAGTTGATATCTAAGTCCGGCTATTAGGCCTAATCCTTCAACCGCAGGTAGACCGGTGACGAGATTTTCAATGACCTGAATTTCTTGCTTCGAAGTAACCAAGGTGCGTTCGTCTTCGAGATGATCGGCCGTCAGTTTGGTACCGGACAAACATTGTTCAATATCCAAGCCATGCTCCAATCCGACTTGGATCATGATGTTGACACTAGAAATTAGCCGGCTGTTCTCAGGTGTATCCATTGTCGATCTAAAAACATTTTTCTGGCCACATTTATCAAAATATTGGCCACAAATCGTCTGCGCCCGTTGGACCTTCCAACCTAAAGTATAAGCCTCAAACGAGAGGAATAGCCATGAGAAAAGCCGTCATTACCGTTCAAGAGAATCAGATATCAAAATCCCAAATACGAGAACTTGACGAAATTATTCGACGAAATTATCGGCGGTATGTCAGCGCAGAGAAACTGACGACGGTGTGGTGTCGGGTACCGCAAGGGCAGATGTTTACTAACTACGAAGAATCTAATTCCTCGCTCGTGACAATGGAATGCCCTGAAGAGTTCGCGCAGGAACAGCGTATTCATATGATGGAAGCTTGTGAGAAAGAATGGTTAAGCGTTACGCAACAGCATCCCGATGAGTTAATGATCGCGATTATAGAACCGGAACTGATGGGTACGCTCATGCAAAGCAATCGGGCGAGACTCTCATCGATTGGCCAAAAGTTTTTGGCGCTTAATATGATGAAAGCCCTACTTAAATCTAGAATCTTTGGTTCTCCTATGTCTTTTAATCCTAATTTATAGGTGCCTCATGCCTGTTTATACTGTAGCTAGTCGTGCCACTATGGCATATGAAAATCGCAAAAAAGTCGCCCAAGTAATTACCGGGATTCATTGCTCGATCACCGGGGCGCCACCAGAGTTTGTAAACGTTGTATTTATGGAGGGCCATAGAGTCCGTGATGGTAAGCAATTGGCCATCACAGGTACCGTTCGCAAAGGTGGCAACCGAAATAAAGAACTGACAGATAATTTGAAAGATCAGATACACAACGAAGTAGCGCACGCAATTGGGATCGAACAGACGCAGGTCCTAACGACGCTAATAGGCTTCCCGGCGAGCTGGGCGATGGAAGGCGGCGAGATATTACCGGAACCAGGCGACGAGTCAGCCTGGCTTAAGCGGGCAGAAGTCGCGTAAGGGTCTTAGAGTCTAAGCGGACACTGCGCAGTATTCCAGTATAAAGTTTATGTCTTGGAGGGACGCTTATTTTCGCCCCCTATCCACCAATAGCCGGCACGCTTTGATGCAGACGAGCATTTCATACTGCGGTTAACATGCCAGGCGGTGTGCATTGTAATGTTGCTAATAAAAATTACGCCTAAACTGGAATACTACGCAGCGTCCCCTGTCACTCTTTATAATAGTCGCAATGAAAGAGGCTTCAATATTAGTTGTCGGTGGTGGACCAACAGGGTTAACGGCCGCTTTGGAATTGGCCCGTCGAGGGATTGATTGTCAGGTCATCGAGCAGCGCGATGCGCCTTCGCCCCTGAGCAGAGCAGTGGGCATTATGCCCAATACCATGAAGTTGCTGGAGCCTTCGGGTGCCGCGAGTCAGTTACGGAGCGCGGCGGTAAAAATATCTGCGGCGGAAATCTACCTCGACGGAAAGCGAATTCTACACCTACCAATGGATGAGCATTCTGATCCAGATGTCGGCTTATTTTGTCTCCCTCAAGATCAGACGGAATCTATTCTTGCTGACCGTGCTGCTGAACATGGCGTGACGGTGGATTACGGTAATCGCTTAAACGAGCTGACTTTGATGGAAGACAGCATTGAGTGCCGAATCGAAAATACGGTGCAAAGTTTCGCTTATGTTCTGGGCGCAGATGGCGCAAGCAGTACTGTGCGAGAGCAAATTGGTTTATCGGCAGAGGGCTATGACCTCGAGGGTGAATGGGCGATAGCAGATATCGAAGCGCCCAACTGGCAGGAAAATCCTGATGTTTTTCGACTTTTCCTGCAAGAAGAGGGGGTTGTTGTGTTAGTGATTCCCTTGTCTAAAACGCGTTACCGAGTGGTTTCCACGCAGCCGGACGCGCTGGCGACCTTAGATATGGAAATACCGATTGAGAAATTATATCGAGCCGGAAAATTTGCCATCAGCGTAAGACAAGCGCCGGCGTATCGGCAAGGGCGCGTTTTTTTAGCCGGTGACGCGGCCCACCAGCATTCACCGGTCGGCGGACGAGGCATGAATTTGGGAATCGCAGACGCGGCTTATTTCGCGAGTTGTTTTGCCGATCAAAAGCTTGATCAATATGGCGCTGAACGCCATAAGATTGGTGCCGAGGTAATTGCTTTCACAGAAAATGTACGAAGGACCGTTATGTCAAACACTGGGTTCGCGCGAAAAGCGGCGTTCCAGCTGCTAAATCTGGCGACGTTGATTCCTGGTGTCCCCGCGCAGCTGACGAAAATGCTAGTGGGCGGTAAGTTGTAAGCACAATTGAAGGTAAACGAGCAAATTTTTTACAATTATGGGTAAATTATTTTATTACTTAGCTCGTCAGCTCTGGGGTTAAAACTGGGGATCTTCGCCAACAAGTTGCCTGCTCGAATGCATAAGCGAATTGCAGCAGCTCTGTTTCGCGGTAGGGTAGTCCCACCCATTCCATGCCAACCGGCAATCCGTTTGTTGTAAACCCCGCAGGGATGCTTATTGCAGGTAACCAACTTTGTGCGGCTATCAAGGTGTTTGTTGGGAACGTCAGGGTCGTCCATTCTTTGGCCTCCAATTCGTCGTGACGTGGTGCGGCAATTTGGGTGCTTGGAAAAACAAACGTCTCGATCTTTGCTTCGGCCATGGCGTTGATGATGTTGCGCTGAAAAGTTTCCCGAGCAGTATAGCGCTGGTAATAATCTGGTTCGGCGTAAGGATCGGCAGGTCCTTCGCCTATCGCTTCAAGTAAATCTAATTGGGGATGGTAGCGCCCGGCGGATAATATTTTTTCAACAGTATTATCTTTGAGTTCAGATCTTTCGCGTAAAAAGGCATCAATATCGTGGCGGGAGTGCGTGATATATAAAGACGTGTACTCCACGTAGTAATCGAGATCGGCAATTTCGAATTCAACAATCTCAGCCCCGCAGCTTCCAACAGCGGTTAATGCATTTGCCATCACTTGATTAACCTCAGCAGCGCGCGGGTCATCATCGTTTCCAAAAGCCTGGCGCAACACACCGACGCGACGTCCCGCTAATCCGTTACTCTGTAATTTTGCCGTGTAATCTCTTTCGCCACTAATTACTGCGGTCGCGGTAGCGGGGTCGGCTGAGTCAAATCCAGCGAGCACGTTCAACATACGAGCAACATCTTTAACGGTTCGACACATGGGGCCTGCTGAATCCTGAAAACCGACTAAAGGGGATAATCCACGGCGGCTGATCAAACCGGGCGTTACTTTCAGCCCCACAAGATTATTAAAAGAGGCGGGCAGTCGTATCGAACCGCCCGTATCTTCTCCTAATCCGATTGCTCCTAAGTTTGCGGCGACAGCTGCTCCGGTACCGCTACTTGATCCGCCGGGATCACGGGCTAGATCGTAAGGGTTACGACTAATTCCGCTGCGCGAAGAAAATGAAAACCACGCAGTGGCAAAATCTGGCATGGTGGTTTTCGCTAAGACAATCGCGCCAGCTTCCCGCAGTCGTCTGATGACTTCAGCATCTGTCGTAGGTACGTAATCTGCAAATACCTCTGATCCAAAAGAAGTAGCAATTCCCGCAGTTTCGGCCTGATCTTTAACGACCACCGGTATGCCGTGCAATGGCCCAACGAATCTGCCGTTTTGTTTCATTTCAGCGTCAAGCTGCTGCGCTTGTTCCAACGCAGTAGGGTTGATCGTGATGATGCTGTTTAAATTTGGGCCGCCGCGATCATACGCCTCTATCCGGGCTAGATATCCCTCGACAAGCGCTTTCACCGTCAAATTGCCGCGTATCAATGCGGCGTGAATACTATCAACCGTTGCTTCGCAAAAAGAAAATTCCGACATCGCGGCCACCGTCATTTTCAAATGGGGAGTGAGCAGGCATTATGCGTACAGGATCCCACGCCGTCAAAACGGCGTCAGGTAATTTAGGAGAACCCGTGATGAGCATAAATAAAGACGTTAGGCGCTTTGGCGTACCATGGGAAGACTATCCCTATGTGCAAGCAAATAGAGTCGGCAATATTTTGTACTTGTCTGGGCAAATCGCCCATGATGAAAACGGCGATCTTGTCGGTATTGGAGATATGGCCGCCCAGATGCGTGCAGCCTACGCAAACATCGCGCGTTTATTGAAGGAATACTATACCGACTTCGATCATATTGTTGATGAGATGATGTTTGTTACCGATATGGAAGCCGCATTGGAATGCGCATCGGATGTGCGACGCGAAGCCTACGGCGGCGATTCTGTTGTAACAAGCACCCTATTAAAGGTTGCGGGCCTCGCGTTTCCTGAACTGCTAGTCGAGATTAAGTGCGTCGTTCATTTGGCGGAATAATTGCAACTGCTAGCCCGCACTTTCCGTTTTCGCTAAGCCGAAAACTGGAATACCGCGCAGTGTCCCCTAGTAGTAGCTAAGCCAAATAATCATGCACAACCTCGCCATCTCCCAGCGTGAACTGATTTTCAAAATAAAATCCGCCGGTGACTTCCTTAATTGGAATTTCTGATAAACGGTCAGCGGGGGAATCGCCGAAATTTAGCGTGCCTCTGCCTTTATACACATCGAAAATTTCAATGTTCGTCAACACGGTGGAAGTGAGTTGATCAATATCCGGTGGTGCGTCGTTCGAGACATTGGGTATGAAGCGTCTGGCGATCCATTCCGGTGTGCCAGCAATATCTTCAGCTGTGCCCAATCTTTCTAAATGCATCGAGGCATCTATAATCGTTCTGCCACCGCGTTCAACTGTACTGCTGACCACATCGTCTACAAGATCGAGCGTAAGTCGACCAAATTTTTTCGGGAAGCCCCAGATTTCGCGACCTGCGCCAATTGCTACGTCGTTATCCAAGACTAAGTAAATACTGAAATTTACCGGCCGCCGCTTAAAAGTCGCGGTCGTAAATACATGCGTTTCCAAGTAACGTCCAAAACCAGAACACAGAAAATCCGCAACCGAGACAAACATTAAATTATCTTTATTCGGCGTTACGGGTGCAGGGACGAGGCGTTTTAACGTGGCGGCGTCGGTGTTAAAGGCCACTAATAATTGCGACACCTCACGATATTCATACGGTGGTTTGGGATAAAGGCCGGACAATGCAGGCATGCTATAAGCCTTGTTTGCGTTCTTTTTTCTCGCCACTTTATCAACTCCTTCACCGTCAATTAGATGGACGAACCTTATCATCAGTACCGCGCAATTTCAGCGGCTAAACCTCGCGATTTTCCGCGCTGCCGCATTTATTACAAACTTGCCGCAACATCGGTTTAATCCGCTAAGATCATTTGTTTAAGCTGGGCGCTAATTCATACTGGGGGGGCGCATGAGCGAATTAAATCTAGACACGATCAATATTCATCACCCACAACGCTACGCGCAAGGCTTTCCTTGGAAGGAGTGGGACCTGTTGCGGGACGAGGCGCCGATATTCTGGTACGAACGCGATGACATTGAACCGTTTTGGGCCGTCACGCGCTACGACGACGTGATGGAGGTGTCCAGCAACCCGGAAATATTTATCAACGGTGGCCCGCGCTTGCGCTTAACGCTCAAAGGGGAAGCAGAAGTCTTGCGCGAAGGCCTAGATGATTTTGGCCAAGAAAGAAATTGGGATCCTAATGAACCGGCCGATTTTATTTTTATGGATAACCCAAGGCATCGACACATGCGCAAGCTGAGTTCTTGGGCATATACTCAATCGAATATGCGCGGCATGACAAAACATTTTGAGGAACTGGCGAGAACGTTTACTCAAGAGTTCGAAGATGCACTGAGTGAGCCAGCTAACCGTGAATCTGGTGTTGATATGGTGAGTGAGTTTGCGGCGAAACTACCCCTCGCCGCAGTTGGCGAGATCATGGGTTTGGCTCCGGATGATTGGAAGCAAATTTTAATATGGTCCAATGCTGTTATCGGCGAAGTGGAACCGGAACATCTCTTACCAGGGGAAACCGTAGCGCACGCGGCAAGGCGCAACATGTATGACTTCCGATTGTATTTAGAAGAGTTGATACAAGAGTGCCGAGAAAATGGCGCTGAGCGCGGCGGTATGATTGACCGAATGGTGCACACACCAGTGCAAGGTAAGCTATTAACTGATCAACAACTCATTGGGTATTTATTTGTCTTAATTGCCGCTGGCAATGACACAACCCGTAATGCGACTGCTGGTGGCATTGCTGCGCTAATGGAAAACCCAACGCAGTTACAAAAATTGCACGATTATCCTTCACTTATTCCGCAAGCTACCGAAGAAATTTTGCGTTGGACCTCACCTGTGATCAATTTTTTACGCACCGCTATTGACGATTACGATCTGGCCGGCACCAAAATCAAGGCGGGCGACACAGTAGGGGTTTTTTATCCGTCTGCGAATAGGGATGAGCGCGTGTTTGAAGATCCCTATGAATTTAACATTACGCGCGATCCGAACCCACATATTACTTTTGGTTTCGGCGCGCATTTCTGCCTGGGAACCAATCTTGCGCGTGCTGAACTAAATTCCTCGCTCAAAGCTATTTTGCCCTTACTTCCACGCTTAGAAAAATCTGGACCCGGACACCTTATTGGCCATGCCCACGTTACCGGGGGCTCCCGCAGCCAGAGCCGCCGGGACCGGGCTCCTGATCGGACTGGTCATCGCCGGCGTCG
>JBCCFA010000089.1:0-11712 GCA_039029975.1 Pseudomonadota bacterium | reverse complement strand
TCTTCTTCGTCGGCGGGCGGGCCGGTTCTGAGTTTTGCCGAAGCCGCCGAAATCGGTAAGGATAAAATTGATGTTGCTCGCACTTCTTTGTCTTTAATAGGACGTAATTGGTCCCATCGACCCGGATATAGCCCATCGACAAATGCATGAAGCTTTTCCAATTTTTCTTGGTGATTAACAACAGGCTCGGGTTGACCAAAAATAGACACCGATCGGTAATTCGCCGAGTGATGAAACGCCGAGCGGGCGAGCACCAAGCCATCGAAAATAGCAACGTTCAAGCACACTTCGTTTCGCTTTCCATGTAGGTGCGAATTTGCGCCGGTAGAGCCGTGCCAGAATACTCGGTCGCCTTCTCGCCACTGCAAGGTAGGGACGATAGCCGGTCGCCCGTCAAACAAATAAGCGACCTGACACATGGGTGAAGCATCAAGAATCGAATATATCGTTTCGGTATCGTAGTGGCCGCGCTCGGGCAGGCGATTGAGTTTTGTTTGACTGGTGGGTTTTGGTGCCATAACACTGTCCGGGTTAGGTGATGGTTAGAAAAGTATGCGCCAAATTATTGAATAGGAGAATGCCGTGAAAACAAGCAATTCAATTACTAGCAAAGTCAATCGCGTCCAGAAAGACTCGTTGGGTTGGCGCAGAATGTACTGACTTCTCTTGAGTTGGCTTCGTGATAATGACGACAATTCAAACCTGAACTATTTTGCGACGAACTAGTTTTTCCTTTTTTTGCCCTTGTGAGCACTCACCGTTTTACTACTTTAACTCCCCCATATTCGCAGTGATATGCTCTAAGCGATTCTGAATCGGCCCCGATTTCTATCGGAGGCGATATTCAATTCATGCTCAACTGGAAATATAATCAAGAAAAATTAAGGAGCACCTGTCATGCCTACACCAGAAGATTTTTATTCGGATGCCCAGCGCAAGTTACAAAAAGAAGGTCAACACGAAAAGTTAGCGGGGGCCGTTGTTCAGGCGATTGTTCGTGATGAGTTAGAGGATTTACACACCGACTATATCAATTCCCGTGACTACTTCTTTCTTTCTAGTGTTAACGCCAAAGGCGAACCAACGGTTTCCTATAAGGGCGGTGAAGTTGGCTTTGTGAAAGTACTATCACCGAAACGATTAATTTTCCCAAACTACGATGGCAACGGCATGTGGTATTCCATGGGGAATATCGATGAAGCGGCCAAAGTTGGTATGTTGTTTATCGATATGGTCACGCCGTGGCGGATTCGAGTGCAGGGAATTGCGAAACTATCGCGAGAGGCCGATTTAGTCGCGCAATTTCCAGGCGCCAATATGGTGGTTGATGTCGGTGTGGATGTGGTGTTTCAAAACTGCGCCCGATACATTCACAAGCACACCAGGGTTGAGTCATCTCCATACGTGCCGGATAGCGAAGGAAACCAACCTTTTCCGTCTTGGAAGCGTATCAAAGAGCTGCAGCCGGTATTGCATCCAGATGATCAAGGCCGAGCAGAGCAAGAAGGCGGATTAATTAGTGAAGAAGAATATATCAATAAAGTCACTGACGGGACTTCTTGACCCTAACAAGGACAGCGGCCGGGTTGATGACTGCATCAAATTATAAATATCACCGCACCTAGTGAAAATCCTAGTAGACGCTGACGCTTGCCCGAAGGAAATTAAATCTATCTTGTTTCGTGCTGCCGACAGAACTGAAACTAAAGTGGTACTGGTCGCAAATAACTTTCTCAGCGTGCCGAAGTCGAAGCACGTAGAATTCAAAAAAGTTGCTAGCGGATTCGATGTCGCCGACTTAACCATCGTTGAGCTTGCTGAAGCCGGCGATTTAGTCGTCACTGCAGATATTCCACTCGCGGCCGAAGTCATCGAAAAAGGGGCCTCTGCGTTGCATCCGCGAGGGGAACAATACTCGCCGGAGACTATTAAGCAAAAAGTCGCGATGCGGGATTTTATGGAGACGATGCGAAGTAGTGGACTTCACAGCGGCGGCCCAGCGAAATTTAGTGACCGAGACAAGCAAAATTTCGCTAATCAGCTGGACCGCTATTTACGCCAACACGGCAGCTAGATATAAAAATCATCGCTATACGACTGGTCACGAATTCTGTGATTTAATGCGTAGCATGACCAGATTCCAAAAACCGTCGTAGTCTTACCCCTATGAGTTTCGTGATTGCGACCGACGTTGGCGGCACTTGCACAGACACCGTCATCGTTAGTAGTAACGGTGAGATTCATTTGGGTAAGGTCTTGTCTACCCCGCCAAATTTCGCGATAGGTGTTATCGCATCTGTTGATAATGCTGCAGGGAAAATGGGTTACCCGCTTGCGGAAGTTTTAGCGCAAGCGACTTTATTCATCCATGGCTCTACTGTTGTTGATAATACGATCATCACGCGTAGTGGCGCGAAAACTGGTTTGGTTACCACTAAAGGCTTTGAAGATACCTTGCGTGTTACTCGAGGCGCGTTTGGTCGTTGGGGTGGATTGAATGAAGCACAGATAAAGCATCCCGTCGCAACTGATCGCGCCGTACCCCTTGCCGCTTTCTCTGCAACCATTGGCGCCGCCGAACGCGTGGACTACAAAGGCGGTGTTGTTGAGCAGTTGGACGAACCCGAGATTCGTGCGACCTTAAAAAATTTAATTCATCATGAGTCGCTCGAAGCGATTGCCGTCTGCTTACTATGGTCGTTCAAAAATTCGCAGCACGAACGATTCATTCGCAAGATAATTGAAGAGATCGCGCCACAATGCTACGTCACGTTATCGAGCGACATCGCACCGGTACCCGGTGAATATGAAAGAACGTCCACCACGGTAATCAATGCGTACGCCGGCAAAGTGGTGCGCGACTATATTAACGATCTTGAAATAAAACTGCGTGAATACAACTACTCAGGACCACTGCTAATCATGCAGGGCCATGGCGGTTTGCTGAATGCCGAGCATGCTGCTGAGCGTGCGGTGAGTTTAATTGAGTGCGGGCCCGTTGCCGGGCTAATAGGCAGTCAATACATTGGTGCGCGCTTAGAACAAGACGATATTATTGCCGTTGACATGGGTGGCACCACCTCGAAGGTTGGGGTTATTCGGTCGCAGAGCTTGAGCTTAGACGATCAACCAATGGTTGACCGTTTTCATTACAGTGCCCCGAAAGTCGAAGTGGTTTCGATTGGCGCGGGCGGCGGTAGCTTAGTTAGCTTGGAAGCTGGAACAAATGTGCCGCAGGTGGGCCCGGAGAGCGCGGGATCACTCCCTGGGCCAATCTGCTATGGCAACGGAGGTACCGTACCAACCCTGACGGACGTGATGTTGATCATCGGCTATATGGCCGGTGATTACTTTTTAGGTGGTCAACACAAGCTAGACATTGAGGCGGCTCAAAATCGATTTGCCAAAGAAATTGCCGAACCGCTTGGATTAAGTGTTCGTGAGGCCGCCGCCGGCATTTTCCGCATTGCGTGCTCCCAAATGAGTGATTTGATTCATCAAATTACCGTCGAACGTGGATTAGATCCGAGAGAATTTGTGTTACACGCATTCGGTGGAACTTGCCCAATGCTTGCCAGTACGTTTGCCGAAGAACTCCGAGTAAAGAAGATTGTTATTCCTTACACCGCTTCCGTTAATTGTGCGTTTGGTATGACCACGGCCGATGTAGTTCATGAGTTTGCGGAGACAAACATTATTGCCTTGCCTACCACCGCCAATGATATTGCTGCGGCGTTTAAACCGTTGCTCGCGGACGCCAAAAAATCCTTGGCCGCGGATAATTTTTCGTCATCTGAATCGGAATACCGTTGTGCAGTGGGTATGCGTTATCGCTTGCAAGTGCATGAGCTGATTGTGCCAATAGCTGGCATCCCTCAGGACCAAGCGGGCGTGGAAAAGCTCATGGACGACTTTGAACAATTATACGAGCAACGTTATGGTAAAGGCTCGGCGTACAAAGAAGCAGGGATGGAAATTACGCAATGTCGCGTGTCCGCCCATGGCCTAATGCCGCGTCCGGCGCTCTTTAGCGGCAGTGCCGATAACTCAAAAGTGGATGACGCGAAAATTACCGAACGAGAAATCTTTGTCGAGAAATCGCAAAGTTTCGCCAAGGCGGACATCTATGATTTTACTAAGCTGCAGGCCGGCCATGTGATCCGCGGCCCCGCCGTTATTCATACGCCGGTCACGACGATTGTTATTCAGGAAGTTCAGCACGCCACGATCGATCAATACATGAATACGGTCATTGAGTTCAGTTAAGCGAGGGTAGCCATGATCGACCCTGTGACATTTGCCATTATTCGCCATCGTTTATTTCGCGTGGTGGATGAAGCGGTTATTACTTTGAAGAATGTATCTGGCAGTGCCATTACCAATGAAGGGCACGACCTAATGGTGTCCCTGTACCGCGCCGATGGGTCTCTACTGATGGGTGGTGTGGGTTTTCTACACCATCTAACCAGCGCCGCGGAAGCATGCAAAGCGATTATTCGACGTTTTAAAAATAGCATTGAACCAGGTGATATTTACTTACTGAATGATCCTTACACTGCAGCATTACATACCTCGGACGTCTACTTAGTCGCGCCAATTCATTTTAACGGCGAACTGGTCGCATGGAGCGCCTGCTTTGTGCATGTTTACGATATTGGTGCGAAAAACCCGGGTGGTTTTTGCCCAGACGCCGATAGCATTTATATCGAAGGGTTTAGTTCACCGGGTATTCGTCTGGTGCGTGGCGGTGAGATCAATCAAGACGTCATGGACACTTTACTCAACATGGTCCGTTCACCAGAAATGGTGGCCTTGGATATCTCGTCCATGATCGCGTGCAACAATGTAGCGAATCAACGCATGTGCGATTTGATTGGTAAATATGGTGCCGAGACGGTTGATAGCGCCTGTGCTCAATTGATTGAGAATTCAGAAACTCAGCTGCGCAACCGTTTGAGGGAACTTCCGGATGGGCGCTGGCAATCGCGTCAATACCTAAATGTGGGTGAGCAAGTCTCACGGGTGTTGCTCACCATGAGCAAACAGGATGACGAATTGCATTTTGACTTTAGCGGCTCGAGTGAGCAGAGCGAATTTGCGATCAACTGTACCAAGTGGGCGTCTCTGGGCGGCTTATTTGCGCCTCTCTTTCCGCTGCTCTGTTACGACATTACTTGGAACGAAGGGGTAATTCGACCAATAAAGATGACAGCACCGGAAGGGAGCATCGTTAACTGTACGCGTCCGGCGCCAGTCTCGGTGGCAACTGTCGGCGCAATTCAATCAGTGAACAACGCGGCCTGTTCCACCATTGGCAAATGTTTGTTTGCCAGCGATAAATATCGCGAAGAGGCGACCGCCGTATGGCACGCGAATCATTTTGCGATATTTAAGTTCGGGCGTAATCAACACAAGCAAGAATCCATCGGCATTTTTACCGAAACATTTGCCGGGGCCGGCGGCGCTCGGACTTTTGCCGACGGTACGGATGTGGGCGGAGAAATCCCGAATCCTATTTCCCGCATGGCAAACGTTGAAACGGTGGAGAATATTTTTCCAATTCTCTACAAGTATCGAAGACTCGCCACAGATTCCGGTGGCGCAGGGTATTTTCGCGGCGGCGCCGGTATGGAATTCGAAGTATCGCCGCATGACGCGCCCGACGGCGGCATCCATTATGTGGTGAGCGGGAAAGGCGCAAAGTTTCCGATGAGCGACGGGCTCGCAGGCGGTTATCCGGGCGCGCCCAATAGCTACCAATGGCATCAGGCCACTAATAACGAAAGGGTGAGCGTAGACTGGGGCGTGTTCCCGCTGATGGACCAAGATTCTCTCAAGGTACGCTGGAACGGGGGTGGCGGTATCGGTGATCCCCTTCAGCGCCCCTGCGCTGCCGTCTTAGCGGACGTGCGATCGGGTTTAGTATCAAATCAAGCGGCGCGCGAAGTATACGGCGTAGCGATTAATGATGATGCTATCGATCGCGATCGTACTGAATCCTTGCGCGCCAGAGGATCCGCTAAACCAAATGGGAGTCTTAAGCCGGCGGTGGTCGCGAACGGATCGAATCATGCTGTTCGTTGTGCCAGCTGCGGTGCTGTATTGTGCGACTCAGCGTCGCATTGGAAAACCGCGGTGAAAACCGAAGAACTTGCACTCGCGCGAGTATTTCCCGAATCGGTAGAGAATGACGTTGCCATTCGCGAATATCGGTGCCCGCAATGCAATTCATTATTGGACAGCGAGCTTAATTATCAAAATGACCCCCCACTGCTCGACGAACTGGGTATTTAGCAATGCATAAAGTAACGATTGGAGACGACATAAAATCTCGCTTAGTGGCGCGACGCGGTCGTTATCACTTATATGACGAAATAGAAGCGCGTAAAAGCGCGCTAATCATTATCGATATGCAAAATGCCTTTTGCGCACCTGGCGCACCGGCGGAAGTTGCCTCATCACGTGGCATCGTGAGCAATATCAATAATTTTACCGCAACGCTACGAGATACGGCGGTTGAAATTATTTGGGTTGTCAGCGCTTTCGACAGTGTTGGTAGCGGCACGGATTGGGAAAATTTCTTTAACTATATTGTAGCTGATGAGGTTCGTGACAAAACTCGCGCTTACATGGCCCCTGGTGCGGAAGGTACACGACTGTGGCCGGAACTTAATCGACAAAGTGATGAGCAACTGATCGTGAAAAATCGCTACAGTTGTTTTGTACCTGGTGCTTCTCATCTCGAAAGGGTGCTCCGCAGTCGAAACATAGAGACGCTGTTATTAGCCGGCACCAAAACCAATATTTGCTGCGAAACTGCTGCCCGCGCGGCTTTCGATATGGACTTTAAAGTCGTGATGGTAGAAGACTGTTGTGCGGCGTTGTCCGATCGCGAACACCTCGCGGCGCTGGAAAATGTCATTCAGCAGTTCGGGGATGTCATGACGTGCGCAGAAATCTTAGAGCGATTGTGTTAAAGAAATTCATCAAGCCTACCTTCTTCTAGTCTCCACATGTTGGAACGGCGATTTAAACGGTAGAAATTCCGCGCGTGGAATTTTTCCTCATGATAGTGTTCTCCCTGATCATTAATTCAGTAGGAGACGTTTCATGTGGAGCGAAAACTGGGGCGAGATGATTTGGGGTGGTGGCAGCTCTGTGATGCAGATTCCTTTTGGAGCATGGGGATTACTACCGCTTGGGATACTGTTTGGCGTAAGTGCGGTGTATACCCTACGCGGTCGCCATACGCGTCTGTTGCCCTTTCTGGTGTTAACGTTTGTACCGGTAGTTTCAGTGATTGCAGCCAACGTACCGCATTTATTTCAAAACGGGACTACCGCCGATGCGAATCAAGTGAATGAGAATTTTGACGCCCTACTATCGACCGTGATGGCGCTGGAGGATCGGATTGCATCCTTAGAGTCTGCGCTGGAAGTATCTAACAACGGCGATGTGACGCTATCTGGCAATAACGTTACGGTTAAAGCCGCAGTCTCAACGCTTGTCCAAGGCTCAACTACTGAGATTGATGGATCGCAGACTCTTGATTTGGACAGTAGTGGCATCACCAATTTAACCGGCGCGATATTGAACTTAAATGGTGGTGGACTACCCAATGCGCGTGTTTCTGATCCCGTGCAGGTGACTTGTAATGTGCCGCCCGGCGGTGGGCTAGTTAGTTGTACTGGTACAATCGTTGGGGTAGGTAACGCTACAACGTTAAACTAATGGAATAACGATGGTTAGAGATGTCACGTATGTTTTTCTTTTCATGGTTTAGAACGATAAACAAAGCTGACACCTTTTTCTTTTATTATGGTTGAAGAACTCGCGTTCGATGAGTCTCATATGGGCGAGATCTCACTCAGAAAGAGATTCGATACGGTACTCAAGACCGAAGTCTTCGAAGTAAAATTGGGCGATGAGTTCTTGATGTCTAGCGCCTTTACGGCAGGCGAAATTGCACTGTCTCAACTGGCGCTAAAAGAAATCCAGGCCGAAGAAATCCACGCAGTTGTCGGTGGTTTAGGCTTAGGTTATACGGCGCATTCCGCGCTGGAAGACCAACGGATTGCGTCGCTAACAGTTATTGAAGCTTTGTCGCCGGTCATTGACTGGCACAGGCAGCATTTGGTGCCACTGGGTAAACAACTTAGCGCTGATTCGCGTTGCCGATTCGAACACGCGGATTTTTTTGCGCTCGCAACGGCGGAACGCGGTTTCGCCAATTCGGTCGGCGAAGTACCGAACTTAATCCTGTTGGACATCGATCACTCACCTAGCCATCGTTTGACGGAAGACGACAACGATTTTTATCAAGCGGAATGTTTGGCATTAATGGCCCAACAACTACAAACCAACGGCTTGTTCGCCATGTGGTCAAACGAAAAAACCGATCAGGGTTTTCTCAACGTCCTTGAACAAGTGTTCGAGACTGCCTCGGCGCATATCGTGTCGTTCGATAATCCTTATTCCGGCGGAGAATCGTCTAATACGATATATATCGCGCGAAAGTGAAATAAATTTAAAAAGGGGACTGAGCGATGAAAAATTGACCAGTTTGGACGCGGTGATTAACAATTAATTTATACGTCCCCTTTTTACGAATTTGATCTATGTGCGCCGTTTATTCTCATCATCAGGAATCCAAACTGTTTCCCCAATTTCCGAGAACGTCTTGTGGTTCCCGACTGATATAATCATGTGAGACAAAAACATCGCTGAATGAGGAACATGTAATGAGTGAGGGCGTGGAATTTTCTGGACTGGTCGAGATTGGCAAGCAGATTCAAAAACGCAAACTGTCTTCGGTAGAAGTGACACGGATAATGCTGGGGCGCATCGGAGAACTGGATTCTAGGTTCCTCAGCTATGTTAGCGTATTAGAAGAATACGCACTAAAAGCTGCTCGCCGTGCTGACCGTGAAATTGCGCGCGGCAAAAAGCGCAGTCCTCTGCACGGTGTACCGGTCGCGGTAAAAGATCTATGCGATATGAATGGCGTTGCCACGACAGCCGGTATCCCCATGTTTCGTAAAAACATCGCTAACCGGGATGCGACCGTCGTGAGTAAGCTCAACGATGCCGGTGCCGTGATCCTTGGCAAACTGCAGCTTACTGAAGGCGCTTTGGCAACTCATCATCCCGATATTTCGCCGCCGGTTAATCCTTGGGCGGCCAATCGCTGGAGCGGGGCATAGTCAAGTGGCACCGGCGTCGCGGTGGCGGCAGGGTTGGCGTTCGGTGCGCTTGGATCGGACACGGGCGGATCGATTCGTTTTCCGTCGTTCGCCAACGGTGTGGTTGGGTTAAAACCTACCTGGTCCCAAGTGAGTCGTTATGGTGTGTTTCCCTTATCGGAGACACTCGACCATATCGGCCCCTTAACCCGCTCGGTAGAAGATGCCGCGGCCATGTTGGGCGCTATTGCAGGTTACGACAAAAACGACCCCACCAGCGCACCCGGTGAGGCGCCGAATTACTTAGCAGGAATTAATCGTGGGGTGAAAGGATTAAGAATTGGCATCGATCGCAAGTACGCTTTCAACGGAGTGGACAAGGAGATTAAGCGAGCCATCGAGCGCGCACTTCGCTGCCTAAAGGCAGCGGGCGCCATTATCGTGCCATTCAAGATGCCCGATTTCGAAGCGGCGCTTGCCGATTGGGGTGTCTTATGCAGCGTGGACGCCGCGCTTGCGCACACCGCAACTTATCCTTCAAAAAAGAGAGGCTATAGCGATACGTTTGGTGGTTTTCTAGAGCTTGGGCGAGCGCAAACGGGACTTGATTACGGGCGTGCCGAGATCAGACGGCGCGATTTCCGTGGCGCGATGGAAAATGTGTTCCAATCGATCGATCTGATGATTAAGCCGGTCTACCGAAAATTGAACCCCACTTTGAAATCCTACGACGCAATGTGCGCGAAAGAGGGTGGATTGGATGATCTCATTTACTTCACTGGGCTGGACGATATTACTGGTGCGCCTACCATTACTTTGCCAGCCGGACTCGACAAAAACGGTTCACCCTTATCCTTTCAAATGGTTGGTCGGCATTTTGAAGAGGCGTTGTTATTCCGCGCCGGTAAGGCATGGGAAAATGAATGCAAGTGGGGCGAGTTACGGCCGCCCTTGGCAAGTTAACCTTGTTTTGATCGGTTATCATTGATTGAAGTCAAAAATACCCAGCGCGTTTTTAAAAAATAGTTATTTATTTTGATGTCACAACTCAAGCCAACACTATGTCAATAACTAAGCCGATTCCTGTGGAGAGTGCCCGACCGGTAGCCACGTTGGACGATCTCGCGGCTTTGGCGGATTATTCGTTTTTGGACGCGCTTGAATGCGATCCTAATGCGAAAGCTAACGGTGAAGACTACGCGCCGCGGCAGGTTTTTTCCGGACATTACGTGCCGGTGAATCCCACGCCAATCAAAGATCCTGAATATGTTGCGCACAGTAAGCAATTTTTTCGCGAACTTGGTTTTGATGATGAGCTAGCGAGGTCTGACGATTTCATTCGCCTTTTCTCCGGCGATACTTCCGATCTGCCATCCTCAATGCAGAAACTTGGATGGGCTTGCGGATATGCTCTGTCAATTTTTGGGACCGAATATGTTCAGCAATGTCCGTTTCAGACCGGCAATGGATACGGTGATGGCCGCGCTATTTCCATACTAGAGGCACTAATCAATGGCCAGCGCTGGGAAATGCAATTAAAAGGGGGTGGACGTACGCCCTACTGCCGGGGTGGTGACGGTCGGGCCGTTTTACGCTCGAGTGTCCGTGAATTTTTGGCACAGGAGCACATGCATGCCTTAGGCATCCCAACTTCTAGATCACTAAGCCTATATGCTTCAAAAAGTGAAACCGTTCAAAGACCCTGGTATTCCGAGGGCTCGCGTTCAGCGGATCCCGACATTTTGTTGTCAGATCCGGTTGCTATCTCAACCCGGGTCGCCCCATCATTTATTCGAGTTGGCCAGCTTGAGCTGTTCGCGCGTCGCGCACGCAGCAACGAACATTCAAATGCGACGGCAGAGCTGGAAATGTTGGTGCTGCACTTAATCGAGCGTGAATATGCTGAGCTTGTTGAGCCGACGCTATCTACCGCTGAAAAGGTGTTATCACTTGCGCGAGAGTTTCGCGCTCGCCTTATATCGCTAGTGGCAAACTGGATACGCGTTGGTTATTGCCAAGGTAACTTCAATAGCGATAACTGTGCCGCGGGCGGGTTCACACTTGATTATGGCCCGTTTGGGTTTTGCGAGATGTTTGATCCCGCCTTTCAGCCATGGACAGGGGGAGGCGAACACTTTGCGTTTTTGAATCAAGGTGTGGCAGCAGAACGAAACTTCTACTCGTTTTGTACAGCGATGCTGCCGTTACTTGCGGCAAACGAAGATCGCGTGCAAGAACTCAACGAAATTTATACCGGCTTCCCCGCAGCGATGCAGGCAGAAATGGAGAATATGTGGACCAAGAAGCTTGGGCTTCAGCGCTTTGACGCAGATTTATTTACCGAACTTGGAGAGTTATTCACGCATACGCCGATCGACTATACGATTTTCTTTCGTGAGCTTTCGTCGATACCGAACGACTTAGGTCCACTTGAAAAAAGTTTTTATAAGAACGCGACAAGTGGATCAAACACGAAGGACATGCGCGAGCGTTGGTCAACGTGGCTGGAAAAATGGCAGGCACTAATTGA
>JBCCFA010000088.1:0-11765 GCA_039029975.1 Pseudomonadota bacterium | reverse complement strand
GCAGAGCGGTCAGCGCGGCACATTGTTGCGGTGTTTTATTGATAGCGAACGCGGCATCACGGTTGATGATTGTGAGCGTGTGAGTCGGCAGCTCAGCGACTTGATTGAGGCGGAACAATTATACAACGAGGCATATACTTTAGAAGTATCCTCACCGGGGGTCGATAGACCGCTTTTTACCCCTGAGCAGATTGCTCGGCAGTGTGGCGAGCAAATAGAGGTGAAATTGAGCGATTTATTTGAAGGTCGCAGGAGAATCGCTGGGGAGTTACTTGGGGTTGAAGGCGAGACCGTGAAGCTCGCAGACGCCGATAGCGAGTACGAAATCCCGCTACGGATGATAGATAAAGCAAAAGTCGTTTATGAATGGACGACTTAAGTTAAGTAATCTTCGATTTGGTGAGAGTTGGTAAGTTTGCGGAACTAAGCAGATGAACAAAGAGATACTAACAGTGGTTGACGTTGTTTCTAACGAAAAAAGCGTCGACAAAAATATCATTTTCGAAGCACTCGAAGCGGCGCTAGCGAGCGCCACCAAAAAACGTTATTCCGACGACATCGAAGTCCGGGTCGCCATTGATAGGGAATCTGGTGCCTACGACGCTTTTCGTCAATGGGAAGCCATCGATAAGCAGGCTTTTGCCGATGAACTGGAAGTAGAAGATATCAATAATGTCATTTTGGAATATCCAGACCGTCAAATTTGGTTAGCTGATGCTGAAAAACTAAAACCGGGCATTCAGGCGGGCGAACACATTGAAGAACCGCTTGAAGCAGCGGAGTTCGGCCGTATTGCCGCGCAGACTGCCAAACAAGTCATTGTGCAGAAAGTGCGCGAGGCGGAACGCGCTCAAGTCGTTGAGGCTTTTGAAGATCGCGTCGGCGAACTTGTCATGGGCGTCGTTAAGCGCGCTGAACGAGGCAATATTTATGTCGACTTAGGCGGTAACGCTGAAGCAATCGTGCAAAAAGATCAGGTCATTCCGCGTGAGGTAGTGCGGCCAGGCGACCGCGTGAGAGGTTATTTATATGACGTTCGCTCCGAAAAACGCGGCCCGCAACTATTCGTCAGCAGAACATCTGAAGAGCTACTGATCGAACTTTTCAAACTTGAAGTCCCAGAAATCGGTGAAGGATTAATCGAGCTTTTGGGCGCGGCCCGCGACCCGGGCTTACGCGCAAAGATTGCCGTGCGAAGCGACGACCCGCGAATTGATCCGGTGGGCGCATGCGTCGGTATGCGAGGCTCTCGCGTTCAGGCGGTCTCCAACGAGCTAGGCGGTGAGCGCGTGGATATCATTTTGTGGGATGAAAACCCCGCGCAGTTCGTCATTAACGCAATGTCCCCAGCCGAAGTTGTCTCGATCATGGTAGATGAAGATGCGGGCAGTATGGATGTGGCGGTAGTGGAAGACCAGCTATCACAAGCCATTGGCCGCAACGGGCAAAACGTGAGGCTCGCCAGCAAGTTAACGGGTTGGGAGTTGAATGTCCTGACCGAAAGTGAGGCAGAGCAAAAAAGCGAACAAGAAACACAGAAAAATCAGCAAACCTTCATGGAGCTGCTGGATGTGGATGAGGAAATCGCCGTCATCTTGGTGCAAGAAGGATTTACCACTATTGAAGAAGTTGCCTACGTCCCCGAACAAGAGATGCTGGATATTGAGGAATTTGACGATTCCTTGGTGGCCGAACTTCGTCAGCGGGCGAAAGATCTACTGTTAACCCGCGCAATCGCATCAGAAGAGCAGATTGGCGACGCGCGTCCGGCAGATGATTTGCTCAATATGGATGGCATGGACGAAGACCTCGCGTATCGCTTAGCCGCCGCCAGCATCGTGACAATGGAAGATCTTGCCGAGCAAGCGGTGGACGACTTGCTGGACATTGAGGGAATAGATGAAGAACGGGCAGCTGCGTTGATCATGACCGCGCGAGAACCATGGTTTGCAGAAGAGGACGCGACATCTGCGGGGGGCGCTGATGGCTGAAGTAACTGTAAAGCAATTTGCCGATGTCGTTGGCGTTTCGATCGATCGATTGAAAAGCCAACTCGCCGACGCGGGTTTGCATGGAAAAGAATCAGACGACGTTATTTCTGATGATGAAAAAGCGCAACTGTTGTCGCATTTACGCAAACTGCACGGCAAGGACAATGATAGTGCCGAGCCGTCAAAAGTCACGCTAAAAAGAAAGCGTGTTAGCGAACTCAAAGTCTCTGGCGATCGCGGCAGAAGCACGCGTACTCGACCTAATAAACCGGCGAACGCAAAGACGGTTAGCGTTGAATTTCGTAAAAAGCGAACCTACGTCAAACGCAGCGTTGTTGCTGAGGAAGAACAAACTCGCATAGACAAAGAGAATGCGGAGCGCGAAAGAATTCGTGCCGAAGAGGAAGCGGTACTGCGCGAACAAGAAGAAAAACGCGCAGCTGCTGAAGCCGAGAAAAAAGCGCTGGAGGAAGCTGAGGCCAAAGCTAAAGCAGACGCAGAAGAAGAAGCTCGGCGCCAAGCCGAAGAACAAGCGCGTCTTGCTGCCGAAGAAGAAGCTGCTAAACAAGCGGCCGCGCAACCTGCCCCCGCTGCGCCAACTGAACAACCTGCGCCGCCGTCCAGCGATGCCGACAATAAACGCAATAAGCGCGGACGTACCGACGATAAGGGCACGCGTTACGGCCGAAAAGAACTTCATGTCGCCACCGAAAAGTCAGGTCGGCGCCGCAAGAAACCTTCCGGGCGTCGCGTCGTGGCGCCGAGCACCGCCAAACATGGTTTTGAGAAACCAACGGCACCGGTTATTCGAGAAGTCACCATTAGTGATAACCAGACTGTGGCAGATCTTGCCCAACTTATGTCCGTTAAAGCGGCGGAAGTCATTAAGGTAATGATGAACTTGGGCACGATGGCGACGATTAACCAAGTGCTGGATGAAGATACGGCCACCATCATCGTCGAGGAAATGGGACACAAACCGAAGGTGGTGCGTGAGAACGCGATTGAAGAAACGCTGCTTGAATCCGTCGATGACGACCGAGAAACGTCCCCACGAGCGCCCGTTGTCACCATTATGGGCCATGTTGACCATGGTAAGACATCCCTGCTCGACTATATTCGCGAGTCGCGAGTTGCCGCTGGCGAAGCTGGTGGGATCACGCAACACATTGGCGCTTACCGAGTGGAAACTGCTCTTGGCCCGATCGCATTCCTCGATACGCCTGGTCACGAAGCCTTCACGGCGATGCGGGCCCGCGGCGCTCAGGTTACCGATATCGTCATTCTTGTTGTTGCAGCCGACGATGGTGTGATGCCGCAAACCGAAGAAGCTATCCAGCACGCTAAGGCTGGCGAAGTACCGATGATTGTTGCTGTTAACAAGATTGATAAAGAAGACGCACAACCGGATCGAATTAAACAAGATTTATCCAATCGCGATGTTATTCCTGAAGATTGGGGCGGAGACACGCAATTCGTCAACGTTTCTGCGATTACCGGAGAAGGCGTTGAATCTTTGCTCGAAGCAATCGTTTTACAGTCCGAAGTCTTAGAACTGAAAGCGGTCCCAACTGGTCCTGCCAAAGGAGCCGTAGTGGAATCGCGTCTTGATAAAGGGCGCGGTCCGGTCGCCACAGTCCTGGTGCAGAGTGGTGAGTTGAACCAAGGGGATATTTTACTAACGGGCACTGAGTTTGGCCGTGTTCGAGCCATGGTCGATGCACGGGGTAACCAGGTTCAAACAGCTGGTCCGTCCGAGCCCGTCGAAGTTTTAGGACTTTCTGGCACACCAAATGCCGGCGATGATGCAATGGTGGTTGAAGACGAACGCACGGCGCGAGAAGCGGCCGCGTTTCGTCAGACTAAGGATCGGGAAACCAAAATGGCTCGCCAGCAGGCAGCTAAAATGGACAATATGTTCTCCCAACTTCAAGAGGGAGACGTCTCGACGTTACGTGTGTTGATTAAGGCCGATGTGCAAGGTTCGTCCGAAGCCTTAGTGGACTCATTAACCAAGTTATCAACGGAAGAAGTGAAAGTCGAAATCGTCTCCAGTGGGGTGGGGGGCATCAACGGGAGTGATGCGAACTTAGCGCTCGCTTCGGGAGCGATCATCTTTGGATTTAACGTGCGGGCAGATGCGTCGGCGCGCAAAGTGATTGAGGAAGAAGCGCTGGATTTACGTTATTACAGCGTCATCTATGATGTCATCGACGACGTCAAAGCCGCGCTTAGCGGCATGCTGTCGCCCGAAATTAGGGAATCAATTATTGGCGTGGCAGAAGTGCGAGATGTATTTCGCTCGTCAAAACTAGGTGCCATTGCAGGGTGCATCGTTTCAACAGGCGTCATTAAACGGAGTAATCCAATCCGAGTTCTGCGTGATAATGTCGTCATTTATGAAGGCGAGCTAGAGTCCTTGCGACGTTTCAAAGATGACGTTAATGAAGTTAAATCGGGCACCGAATGCGGGATTGGTGTTAAGAATTACAACGACGTTAAATCGGGCGATCAAATCGAAGTGTACGAACGAACCGAAGTTGCCCGAACGATTTAAGGAGCCGTCGCATGAGCCTTAAACTTGCGTTTACCCGCCAGCTTCAACTACCGATCACTTGGGCAATCGCCGCTTAGTTTTCTATTCAATCCTTATCAATAACGGCCCGTGCCCAAAGAATTTAGCCGCAAATTGCGCGTCGCAAACGCGATTAAAAAATTAATCGCGCCAGTCATCACGCGGTACAGTAAAGATCAAGGTTTTGGTTTGGTATCGGTGACAGATATTGATGTGTCGCCGGATCTGAAACAAAGCGATATTTACCTCAGCGTTTATGGCGAAGCCGATCTACAAGCTGAAGTCATCGCATTCTTTAATGAGTTGGCAGGTACAATACGCGGCGAAATCGCGCGGGACATGACGACTAAAAGACATCCGGCACTGCATTTTAAAATTGACAAGGGTCTCGAGCGCGGGGATAGGATGGCTAGGTTACTCAGCGCAAATTCCGATTCGGATGGGTAGGCGACGCAAAGGCCGACCAATTAACGGCATTCTGTTACTCGATAAACCAACTGGCATTACGTCGAACGCTGCATTGCAAACCGCAAAGCGAGCGCTTAATGCCCAAAAAGCCGGTCACACTGGCAGCCTCGATCCGCTCGCCACGGGCTTACTACCCTTGTGTTTTGGTGAGGCAACAAAAGTTTCAGCATATTTGCTTGATGCGGATAAATCTTACGAAGCCGAGATCCTGCTGGGCATCACAACGACGACCGGCGATAGCGACGGGGAAGTTGTTAAGCAAAACGAGGTAGGACACTTGACGCACGCCGAGCTGAGTGAGGTCCTCAAAGATTTCGAAGGTGAAATCGAGCAGGTGCCGCCCATGTACTCCGCGCTTAAGAAGGACGGACAACCTTTATACAAATTGGCACGCCGCGGTGTGGAAGTTGCGCGCGACGCGCGTACGATTCGTATTTTCGCGCTTGAATTGTTAAGTTTTGATGGTCGAGCGGCGCGCGTCAGAGTGCATTGTTCGAAAGGCACTTATATAAGACAACTTGCAGAGGATATTGGCAGCGCACTTCATACCGGTGGGCACATTACCGCGCTTAGACGCACGGAAGTTGGGCCGTTTAAGCTAGATGGTGCGATAAAAATCGAGGAATTAGATAAAGATTTGGCTCAAATTGAAGCTAAACTTTTAAATCCTGATCAGGCATTAGGAAAATTTCCGGCAGTATCCATGACGCTTGATAGCGCTAACAACGTGATGCATGGCGCGGTCGTTAGAATCTCGGCGGCACCTAAACGAGGGATGGTGCGAATGTACGATTCGCAAGCACGTTTCTTGGGTATCGGGGAAATCACGGCTGATGGGTGTGTTGCGCCCCGCAGAATCATGCGGGTGGCTGAATAAATTAGCCGAAAGTAGCAAATTACCCGGAAATTCCTTGTGACCGGGTAGGCTCGCGGTTAGAATACGCGGGCTTTAAAACACGCCCATCGGGGCGCGGTACTTCGGCGTTGTTGGCAACGCTTCGAGTACGAACAGCTAAGAAAGAAAATAGACCAATGGGGTCGACATAGGAAATAGGTATGGCATTAACCAACGAGCAAAAAAGCGCAATCATTTCTGATTATCAGTTATCGGGTACCGATACGGGGTCTCCTGAAGTGCAGGTTGCACTGCTGTCGGCGCGCATTGACGATCTCTCGGGGCATTTCAAGAGCCATAAACACGACAATCATTCTCGACAAGGTCTACTCCGCATGGTCAACCGCCGTCGCAAACTGCTCGATTACCTCCGTGCCAACGATGTAGAACGATACCGTTCCTTAATTTCTAGACTCGGTTTGCGGAAATAGTAAGGTTTCCCTTCGCGACCAACTCAATACCGGGATCAGCAATGTTTCCCGGTTTTTTATTTTTCCAAACTTAAACTCAGAAGAAGCAGATGACGCCAAATACCGTAACGTTTGAATATGGGGGCCAAACGGTCAAATTAGAAACAGGCAAGGTCGCTAAGCAAGCCACTGCTGCCGTGATGGCTTCTATGGGAGACACTGTTGTACTTGCAACCGTAGTGAGCTCCAAAGACGCCGCCGATAATCCCTATTTCTTTCCGCTCACCGTGGACTATCAAGAACGCACCTACGCGGCCGGAAAAATTCCGGGCGGGTTTTTCAAACGCGAAGGTCGGCCGAGCGAAAAGGAAACCTTAACCTCTCGATTAATTGACCGTCCGTTACGGCCGCTTTTCCCAGCGGGCTTTCGCAAAGAAGTACAAATTGTGTGCACCGTAATGTCGTTAGATCCGCAGGTGGATCCAGACATCGTTTCTCTCATTGGCGCTTCCGCAGCGGTATCGGTTTCCGGTATTCCATTCGATGGTCCAATCGGTGCGGCCAGGGTTGGATATAAAGATGGCGGTTTTCTGCTCAACCCAAGTTTCGACGCCTTATCTGAGTCTGAGTTAGACCTAGTTGTCGCAGGCACCGAAAGTTCGGTTTTAATGGTGGAATCGGAAGCTCAACAGTTGAGCGAAGAAACGATGTTAGCTGCCGTGGTGTTTGGGCATGAACAATCTCAAGCGGTGATTTCCGCGATTAAAGAACTCGCGGCGAAAGTTGAGCCGCAACGTTGGGACTGGCAAGCCGAGCCAACGGACGACGCTTTAAAATCAAAAATTTATGGCGATTACGAGTCCGCTGTCGCTGATGCTTACGGCATTGTTGATAAGCTAGCGCGTCGCGACAAACTTTCGGGCATAAGGACAGAAATAGAACAGGCTCTGTGCGAAGGCGATGAGCCGGCATGGACAAGTGGGGAAGTCGGCGGGGTTATCGAAACCTTAGAACACGACGTGGTGCGCGGGGCTGTTGTGGCTGGTAAGAAGCGCATTGACGGGCGCGAACAGGCAGACATTCGTCCCATTACTGTCGAAGTTGGGCTACTACCGCGCACCCACGGTTCGGCACTATTTACCCGAGGTGAAACGCAGGCAATCGTCGTTACTGCTTTAGGTACGGCACGAGATGCACAAATCATCGACGCGCTTGAGGGTGAGCGTCGGGAACCTTTCATGTTGCATTATAATTTTCCACCTTACTGTGTTGGCGAAACCGGTCGCGTGGGTTCGCCGAAGCGGCGCGAAATCGGACACGGGCGTCTAGCCAAGCGCGGCATTCAGGCGGTGCTACCGGATATGGAAGAATTTCCTTATGTGTTACGCGTTGTCTCTGAAATTACCGAGTCAAATGGTTCGAGTTCAATGGCTTCCGTGTGCGGCACTAGCTTGAGCTTAATGGACGCAGGCGTGCCAATTAGCGCGCCGGTTGCGGGTATCGCGATGGGCTTGATCAAAGAGGGGGACAATTTTGTTGTGCTTTCCGACATCATGGGAGATGAAGACCATCTTGGCGATATGGATTTCAAAGTTGCAGGGACTGAAAGCGGCGTGACCGCCTTGCAGATGGATATCAAAATTAAGGGAATCACTAAAGAAATCATGGAAGTCGCCTTGCAGCAAGCAAAGACCGGCCGCATGCACATCTTGGGCGAAATGAATAAGGTCATTAGTACGGCCCGCGAAGACATGTCGGAGCATGCGCCACGGATCGTTTCGTTCAAAATCGATCCTGAAAAAATTCGTGATGTTATTGGCAAAGGCGGCGCTACCATTCGTCAAATTACCGAAGAGACTGGCACAACTATCGATATCACCGATGATGGCATGGTCAAGATTGCTTCCGTTGACCAGGCGGCCGGTGAAGACGCCAAGAAACGTGTTGAGCAGATTACTGCTGACGTTGAGGTAGGTCAGATATACGAAGGGAAGGTTCAGAAACTTATGGATTTCGGTGCTTTCGTAAACATCCTCCCGGGCAAAGATGGTCTGGTCCATATTTCTCAAATTTCAAATGAGCGAGTCGAAAACGTCAGCGATAAACTGAGCGAAGGCGATACCGTGAAAGTGAAAGTGTTGGAAATCGATAAACAAGGACGAGTTCGTCTCAGCATGAAAGCCGTTGAAGAGGGCGAAGGTTAGGGCTCTCTTCTGTTTTATTCCGCCGAAACCGGCGAGCAGGGGTAAACGGCGCTTTCTGTGACGATTGCGTGCATCGAAATATCGTGGGCCTCGATCGGTAGGTGATCGACAATCTGCGCTTCGTAGCAGAAACCGATTCGAAAGTTGTTTGGGTTGCGCTCGAACCAGCGGTCATAATAACCGCCGCCATAACCAAGACGGGCGCCTGCGCGTGTGAAGGCTAGGCCGGGCACGATGACGATATCCACCGCTTCGCATAACCAGTTTGTACTCGGACTGGTATAAATTCCCAGTGGCCCGGATTGTAGATTGTCTAAATCTCGTAACTCCGCGGCTCTCATGGTGATTTTATCGATTATTTTTGGGCAAGCGGCGATGATAGCCGGGTCTTTCAGCAGGAATTCCACTAACGTCCAAGTTGGCGCTTCCTCGGGCGTGCTCAGATAACAAAAAACGTTCAGATAAGGTTTTGTAATCAGTGGTTTACGAACTTCGCCCAGGATATTTTCTAGCGCGAATTGCGGATTGCCTAGGGCCGCTCTGCGGGTTATCAATTCAGTTCTTAGCTGTGATTTTGTACTTTCGTGTTTCATGGCTGGCGATAGGTGATCGGGGCGAGCGCATAACGGTGCGCTAAGGCTTTATATTCTATAGAATTTTATCTACAATACGCGCCCCGCGGTGGTCTGATTGCGGGGCAATAAATATCCTTTAGTAATTATATGACGCATTGAGCAGGCTGAACCGAACTCGAAGTTTGGGACGACCGCCCAATCTGCCGGAGAAGACGAAATCAATGGTTACAATCCGATTAGCCCGTGGTGGTGCTAAAGCTCGTCCTTTTTATCATGTTGTTGTTTCCGATAGTCGCATGAAGCGCGACGGTCGTCATATCGAACGCCTTGGATATTTCAACCCGTCGGCCGCCGAAGCCGAACAAAGCCTGCGCATTGACAGAGCGCGCTACGATCACTGGTTGTCCGTCGGTGCGCAGCCGTCGGAGCGAGTTAAGAAACTCGTCAAATCTCTTCCGGAAGCGGCACCTGCAGAGTCAGACGCCGCGTAAGTAGTCTGTTAGACAATCTTACTCCCGAAGCACCATCACAAGCCGAGCATTGCTCGGCGCCGCTACGTCAATTTAGCGGTGTAATATCAACTAGCCGGTTACAGGAATCTATGTCCGATGGAATAGACCTGATGCCAAGAATCTGAGGCAAATGAGCCAAGAGTCCGAAGCCTTGCTACAGGTTGGCAAAGTCAGCGGACTGTTCGGTACCCGTGGGTGGGTTAAGCTCTTTTCCTATACGCGACCGCGCTCAAACCTGATCGAATTTCCATCGCTAGTCCTGGGATCAGAGCAAACGCCGAGGTCTATTCAAGCGGCGAAATCTCATGGCAATAAGTTGGTCGCTTTACTCAGCGATGTTCAAACGCGTGACGACGCCGCGAAGCTTGTGGATCTCGACATATTCGTAAAACGGAGTTGGTTACCGGAGGCGGCAGATAATGAATATTTCTGGGCTGACTTAGTGGATCTTGAGGTCATCAATCGTGAAGGGCAATCGCTAGGACGAGTGCGGAAATTGCACGAAACTGGCGGTAACGACGTGCTAGAGATTCACGGTGACGAGCTTCGCTTGATCCCTTTTGTGCTCGACACCTATGTGGTCGAGGTTGATTTAGCCAAGCGCCTAATCACGGTAGACTGGCATCCAGATGACTAACAGTTAGTTGTGGGTTCGAGCTTAACGACCGCGAAACTCTAGTGCCAAAATTCACTGTCATTTCTTTATTTCCCGACCTGATCAATCAAGCGTGCCGTTATGGCGTGTTAGGTCGCGCCGTAGAAAACGACCTAGTCGATATCGCTGTGATTAATCCGCGAGATTACACGAATGACGCGCGAGGTACCGTTGATGACGCGCCTTACGGCGGCGGGGCCGGCATGGTCATGAAAGCTGAACCTCTTCGGGATGCGATTAATTCGGCCAACGCGGCTGAAATGTGTGATGAGGTGATTTATTTGTCTCCGCAAGGCCGGCTTGCGGGTCAAGAGGAGATCGCCGAATTAGCGCAAAATTCCCACACCATTTTCTTGTGCGGGCGCTACGAGGGCATAGACCAGCGAATTATTGAGCATGACGTTACGCGCGAGCTATCTGTTGGCGATTTTGTGTTGAGTGGCGGTGAATTTGCCGCGCTCTGTTTGCTGGACGGCGTGAGTCGTTTGCTACCCGGGGTCCTGGGTAATCTCGAATCCGCAATGCATGAATCCTTTCAGGCGAACTTACTTGAACACCCGCATTACACGCGGCCAGCTGAACTGGGCGACCAAACGGTGCCGGCGGTGCTAATGAGCGGAGATCATGGTGCAATTGCGCGATGGCGGCGAAAAATGTCGATCGCTAACACTTTGAAAAAGCGTCCTGAATTGTTGGCGCGAGGTGCTCTCAACAAGGAAGATCAAAATCTGATTGAGGAAATTATGGCCGAAAACGCCAAAATTGACCCAAAATCTACAGAATAGTAGCCGTTCAACCCCTTCTTCTTGTATAATCGCGCGCCTTTCTGGCAGGCAAAATTTGGAATATCAATGTCTAAGCTAATCGAGCAAATTGAAGCAGAGCAACAGCGGGACATACCCGAGTTCTCAACGGGTGACACTGTGGTTGTTCAGGTAAAGGTGAAGGAAGGCTCCCGGGAACGTTTGCAGGCATTCGAAGGCGTTGTCATTGCAAAGCGGAATCGTGGTCTTAATTCGTCATTCACCGTGCGAAAAATTTCTCATGGTGAAGGCGTCGAGCGGGTATTCCAGACGCATAGTCCGCTAGTGGCTGAGATTAGTGTGAAACGGCGTGGAGACGTTCGTCGCGCTAAGCTCTATTACATGCGTGAGCGTCGCGGAAAAGCCGCCCGAATCAAAGAGAAGATTCAACGCAAGGACTAGGGCGCCCCTGGGGGTAACTACGGCAAAGCTAGCCGCTGAACTTTTCCTTCAGGTACTGGCAAATATCTGCCGATTCGTACATCCAATTTGCTGAACCGTCTGGTTGCTCAATGCGCAGACAGGGCACCGTGCTAGAACCGCCGTTTTCCAGCAAAGTTTGTCTATTCGCCGGATCCGTAAGTATGTCCCGCATCTCTATCTCCAGACCGAGCTCGTTTATTGCGGCGCGCACTTGCGCGCAATACCAGCAGCTCGCGTAGTGATACAACACCAGG
>JBCCFA010000087.1:0-11769 GCA_039029975.1 Pseudomonadota bacterium | reverse complement strand
TTGACGTTCGAAAACGCAGAACAACGGCAGATGTTTCATCAGTATGCGAATGAACAGGATGGATTACCTGTCGCTCGCGGAGCACAGGGGAATCTGTTTGCGTGCCCGTATGATTCTTTGCGTGACGACAACATTACCTTCATGCTCAGTCGCTGGGAAACGGAAGCGGATTGGGATGCTTATTTTGGCCACAGAAGAGAAATCAGCCCCGACTGGTTCTTACCCAACTGCGAGCCTCACACGGTATTACGGTTACGAGAGTTGGACAGCAGTCCAACTAAAAATAATAACGTGAAAGGGGAACGGTTGTTCGCGCTGGGCAAAGACGCCGTCCTCAATTTTCATATTTGGCAGTTTGACAGCGCCGAAATGAGAGACGAAATAATTTCATTTTGGGGTCAGGACGCCGGCCTACCTGCCTCTGCTCTGTATCCCGGCAACATATTCGTCTCAGGATTCGAAGCTATCGAAAAAGAGAACCAACTTGTCGCGCTCAATGGGTGGGAAAGCATGGACATATTCCTAGCCTACCGGCAACACCGCAGAGACACGGCCCCAGATGCGCTCCAGCACTTTTTAGCGGATGAAATCATGGTGCAATCGAAGATGGTAGAGGGGTTTGAAGATCCCAGAGTGGGATTACGGTAAACGGGTTTTCAATAATTGCGCTAGTAGCTAACGCGACAATACAAGGAAAAAAAATGAAATACGTGGATATTAACGACGCTATCAAGGCGGACGGGTTACGCATCGTCATTGTAAAAGCCATGCCAAGCGCATGGGGCGTCGCTGCTAAGGCGATGATCGATTTTAAAGGTCTGGATTATCTGTGCGCGCACCAGATCCCCATGGGCGACAACCCGGAATTGCTGGCTTGGTCGGGTACCAATAGTGGCCCGGTGGTCGCGTGGAACGCGGAGCAGCCGCTCAATCGTTGGGATGACATTCTATTATTGCTCGAACGATTGGCGCCAGAAAAGCCGCTCGTGCCTGAAGATGCAGCTGGCCGCATGGCGCTGTTCGGCATTGGCCATGAAATTTGCGGTGAACTTGGTTTTGGCTGGAATCGTCGCATCGACTTAATGCGGCCGGCGGCAGGTGAAGCACCGGGTCCGTTCGCGCAAAAATATCGCTATCGCGACGCTGACGCGGCGGTTGCTAACACACGAGTTATTGCCGTGATGGGCGAACTCGCGGCACGTTTGAAAAACCAAAAAGAAAACGGTAGTGACTACCTAATTGGGAATTCCGTGACGGCCGCCGATTTCTATTGGGCAGCATTCAGTAACTTCGTTGTCCTGCAGCCTGCCGAAGAAATGCCGGTTAACCCGAATGCACGACCGATGTTCGAAAATACCCCAGCGGAAATACTCGACGCAATCGATCCCGTTTTACTGGAACATCGAGATCACATTACGCGTACCTACTATAAGCTACCATTCGGATTATAGGTCGGTTAATCGTATGCACAGGGCGGCGGCTCTCACACAGCGCGCTCAAGCATGCGCTGCCGTCGGTTGGCTGAACCGGCTCAAGACGTTTCGGGAAAGATGCGATCGAGGTTGTATTTGATGACGTGATGAACGCCACGCTCGAAATGCGACATCGGGCCCGGATCAAAACCTTGTTGCAGCGCCATGATCATCGCCCGAACTTCTTCAATCACGAGCTGAAAGCATTCTTTGTAGTCTTCGAGTTTATCGTTGAAATCCGAACGTTCATGGAATTCCTTGGGGAACATGATGTGAATATCTGCCGCAGATCGATCAACACTCAACGGCCATTGCGTTACCCAATGAATATTGTCTTGACGCGTACAAAACCCCATATTCGGAAACAAGTGCGAGGAGTAACCATATTCCAGGTAGTCCCCCTCGAGCCACGGCATCATTCCGTAGCGGGGTTGTCCGTCGAGGGTCATTGGACTCAAGCCTTCGAAGGAGATTTAGCGGACACTGCGCAGTTTTCCAGTTAAACCATGCTCACTTAGATTGCACGGCGTAGACTCGAATACTGCGCGGTGTCCCCTTTAGTGGCGCTATCCGAACACCCGTTTCAAGTGCGCCTCTGTTGGCTTTGCGGTGAACAACGACACAACGAACGTTGCGAAGAGCGACGCAAAGATACCAATTGTGCCGCAGGCAAATGGGTTTGGCGCTTGGCCAACTAACCAAATTACTGAACTTTCGAAGCTGGTGCCGCTGAACCACTCGGCATTTAACCACGCGAGTTTGACGACTAAAAAAACAGTGATGCCCACGAGCAAACCGACTAACGATCCAACGCGGGTTGTGCCGCGCCACAGTATGCCTAAGAAAATCGGCCCCGCGATTGCAGACACCATGCCACCGACGCCGGCCGCGATTAAAATCGCCACGTTCATCGATTGCGAAATCCAGGCGAGCCAGATAGAAACGCCGATTACCGCAACCGTCGCGATACGACTTATCACGAGAGAGACGTAATCAATCATTTCGTCGGGCGGCGGGTTTTTTAAACGCGGCACAATCGAGCGTCGATAAATATCGTTAGCAAAAATCTGCGAAGACGAAACAACCAGTCCATCGGCAGTCGACATAATGGCGGACAGCACACCGGCGCCGATTAATGCCGCTAACCATGTCGGAAGTGTGGCGATGAATAGCGCGGGAATCGCGTCGTTCGCGCTTGCGCCGTCGGCTAATAAACTATCTCCAAGAACAGCACGAGCCAATATGCCGCCTAAGGTGACCAACGGTAAAATCATGCCGAATAAAAAGGCGAGCTGAATAAATCGGTTTTGGTCACGGTCGCTTTTCAGCGCCCACATTTTATTTGCGACGTGTGGGAGTAGGCCGAGCGGTAGATGCATAACAAAGATGGCAAACGCATCCCAATAGCCGTCTACCACGCCGCTTTTATCATGAAACCTTGCTGTAAGCTGAGGATCCAAGGCATGTAATTTGTCCATTGCCGCGGCAAATCCGCCATCGACCCCGAAGCCGACAGCAAACATGACCACTACGGCGATACTTAGACTTAGCATCAACGCACCCTGCACACCGTCGGTTAAAATGTCCGCGTGCGCGCCGCCAATCATGATGTAAATCATGACAATGACAGCAGTAACGATTAGTGCCCATATCAGTGGCAAGCCCATCATCTTATTAAACATTACCGCTCCGGCTAAGAGCTGCGCGGCGAGGTAGAACATCAGCAGTAAAGAAAATAATGCCACCAATATTCGAATGGCTTCACTATCGAATCTATCGCCAAGGTACTCAGGAATGGAACGCGTGCCGAATTGTGATCCCGCACGGCGAATTCCGCGCAAGCAAATAAGCAAACCAACGTAGGTCCCGAGCGGATACAGCACCGCGTACCACATGGCCGGTAACCCAAATTTATAACCGATTGCTGGGATGCCAAGAAAAGTCCCACCACTGGCAGCGGTGGCGGTTAATGCAAAAGCTAAGAACAGCGGACCGTAACTATCGCGCGCGGTCGCAAAATCGTCGCTGTTCTTAACCCGACGCATGCCGAGGTAACCAAACAACAACATCGCCGCAACGTAGAAAAATAAAAAGAACCAACCCCAGTTACGTAGCACTGGATCGATTTCGCTCATCGCTCCCCCCTCATGGATTACTTATTCTTGTCGTTATCTATCTGGTGATAATAATGGTTGTTATTAAGCTTGCGAAGGTATTAAGCTACGGTCAAAGAATAACTATGTAGCGATTGTATCAACTGGAATAATACGCAGTGCCACCCTTTATACAATTATAGCGGTTGCATGATTAAAAATTCGTAAGGCCCACCGCCACCCAGGGGGAGTTACCTTGGAGCCAAGATCACTAGTTTGTATGCTCGCTAGCTTTATGCTTAGCTTCGTGATGTTTAAGTACGGATTGAAATTTCTGAAGGAACGAAATTACCTGCTCGGCATTGAGTGGTTAATCATCGGGGTGTCAGGTTTAAATTTTGCGTTTTACTGGATTACCTTATCCGAATATTCTTACTCACTGATGATCTATCTCGATGCTTTCAGCCGCTTATTTGGTATCCCGGTTATTGGCATCCTCGGCATGATGTCAGTGTCACATCATTACAAACCTTCGCATAGTATCGACATCTGGATATTTGTTACTTCCCTAATCGGGACCGCTATTCTGCTGTACACAGGATTCTTCGACTCGAGCCTGCCCTATATTTATTTAGCGATGTGGTACGTCTTTGCTGCTTACCTCTGCTATTTTGATATGCATCTATTTTCGAATGGCAAAACTAAAATAGCTATCTATTTGTTGATAGCTATCGTCTTTTCGACTGCCTTGCATACCGCTTATGACTTCTACGCCATTCCCGGTGACGATACGAATGTGTTTTTAAACTTCTGGGTTATCGCGCTGGTGGTGTGGTCTTATCTATTTTCGGTAATTTACTATGCATACGCTGCGCTTGAGCGTTCTGCACCAAAACCCATTCGGGTGGCGACAACGTAGCCGGTAAAAGGAAACTGGGAACCGCGATCCACTATTTCAAAAAGTCGTTCCTATCTGATGTTAGTCATCAAAAACTGTAATACTGCGCAGTGTCCCCTACCCACTGGTCAGCTCAAATCAAAGCCGGTGTAACCATTGGCCGCGATGTTATCGCAGCGTTCCCGATACACTGGGGAACCGCCGCTATAGGATAGGAAAGTCCGTTTTTTACCTGGAATATTTGCGCCCATGAACCATGAATTAGTTTGTGGCAGCAAGGTTTGCTCGATCATCTCATTAACGTGCTCCGTCCACTCATCTTCGGCCTGTTCCGTCGCTTCGATCAGTGAAAGCTCGTTGTCTTCCATATATTTGACGCATTGATCGATCCATTCAACGTTTTGTTCAATACATCTTGGTAAATTGCAAAACGTACTGGCGTTGGTTGGCCCGGTGATTGTGAACATGTTCGGAAATCCTGAGGCTTGCATACCTAGCAGCGTTCGCGGCCCATCCGCCCATTTTTCTAATAGGGATTGCCCGTTACGCCCGCGAATATCCACTTTCTTAAACGCACCAGTAATTGCATCGAAGCCCGTTGCAAATACGATGTAGTCAAATTCTAATTCTTGTTGACTAGTCTTGATTCCGTTCGTCGTGATTTTTTCGATTGGTTCTTCATTAAGATCAATTAATGAAACATTTTCGCGATCAAATGTTTCATAGTAACCATGATCAAGCGGCACTCTTTTTGTCCCAAACATGTGACTGTCTGGTACAAGTTTCCTAGCATTTTCTGGATCTTTGATGCGCTCTCTAATTTTTCGGCGCGCGAAATCCGATATAGTCGCATTGGCATCCTTATCCGTGAGGATGTCGAAAAAATTCCCTAACCAAAGCGGGAAGCCGCGTTGGCTATAGAGTTCTTCATACTTTTTCTCGCGCTCTTCGTCAGTAACCTCCAGCGCAGAACGCGGATCAAAATCGTGCAAGAAAGCACCGAACGTTTCCTTGCATCGCGAAAAAATGCCATCGTAATTCGCTTTAATATCTTTCTGCTCTTCCGGCGTAATATCGCTATTACGCGCTGGAATAATATAGTTAGCCGTGCGTTGAAAAACCGTCATGTGTCCAGCTTGCTTGCCAAGCTCGGGGATAAGTTGTACCGCAGTTGCGCCGGTACCGATCACGGCGACGCGTTTGTCAGAAAAGTCGACGGCTTCTTTAGGCCAAGTTGAGGTATGCCAACTGTCACCCTGGAAGTCATTTACCCCCTCGTAATCGGGGACAAAAGCCGCCGATAACATACCCATTGCCGTAACCAGATACTTTGCGTGACATTTTTCTCCACCATCGGTGGTGACTTCCCAACTACTATTATCATCATCAAAGTAAGCGGATTCGATTCGGGTTTCGAATTGTATGTCTCGTCGCAAATCGAACTTATCGGCGACGTAATTTAGGTAAGACAAGGTTTCGGGTTGCGGTGCAAAGTGTTCTGTCCACTCCCATTCGTCCAGCAATTCTTTGGAAAACGAATAGCCGTAGCTATAACTTTCAGAATCGAAACGAGCGCCCGGATAACGGTTCCAATACCACGTACCGCCCACACCGGTGCCTGTTTCAAAGACGCGGACTTTTAGCCCCTGTTTACGCAGCAAATGCAGCATGTACATGCCAGCAACGCCTGCGCCAATCACTACCACATCGAAATCAAGATCTCTTTCACTCACAGTCTCGGTCTCCGTTACTACTTAATAATGCTTAAACTTGTACGGCAGATTAGTGTAACGTGCTAGATGAACGCAACCCCAATATTTTAAAAGAAAAGCTGATACCGTTTTTACTCCTTATATATTAGTGCTGATTCAATCTTGATTTCGTTCTCCAGCGTTTTATGTACGGGACATCGATCAGCGATTTGAAACAGGCGCTGACGCGTAGTGTCATCTAAATCTCCGATCAGCTCGATTTCACGACTAATGACATCTACCTGACCACTTTCCGATTCACATGCTTCGCAGTCTTCTGCATGTATCCGGCTGTGGCTAAGACTGATCTTAATATCGTCTAGCGCGATTTCCTTGCGGTTGGCGTACATACGAATGGTCATTGACGTACAAGTCCCCAGCGCAGCGAGCAAGAACTCATAGGGGTTTGGTCCTAAATCGCCTCCGCCAACCGACTTAGGTTCATCGCCCAATAATTGATGATTTTCAGTATAAATTCCGCGTAAGAATTTTTTGTCTCGCTCTGTGATCACCACGGAACCTGATGCGACTGCTGGCGCCGTGCCTGGAGATGCTTCGAATGTCGATTCATCTAATCCTACGTAGCGTGCCGCCCATGACGCTATGACACCGGCAACGTATTCCGAATCTTGTCGTTTCGATAACAAATGATCAGCTTGGTCGAGTGAGATGAAGCTTTTTGGATGGCGCGCCGCTTCGTAGATTTTTGCCGCTTCACTGATGTTAACTGTGTTGTCTTGTGGGGAATGCAATACCAACAAAGCAGCGCCTAATTTGGCGATATGCTCAGTGCTGGCGTAGCGATCAATGTCCTCCAAGAATTGACGCCTAATTGTGAATGACCTGCCGCCGAGTTCGACTGCTGCTTCGCCGGTTTCTATTTCGGCGCGTGATGCTGCGAATAGATGTTCGACGTGCTTCGCGCTGGCGGGAGCACCAATCGTTGCAACTGCTTTGATCGATTCGATTTCATGAGCGGCGGCTAGTACCGCCGCGCCGCCCAAACTATGACCAATTAATAAAGCAGGCGGCTCATAGTCATCGTATAAGAATTGCGCCGCGGCAATGAGATCGGCCAGGTTTGATGAGAAATTCGTGTTTGCAAAATCGCCGTCGCTGTTGCCGAGCCCAGTGAAGTCGAATCGAAGGGTTGCGATTCCGTGAGCCGTGAGCGCGCGAGTTATTCTCGACGCGGCGGCGATATCCTTGGAACAGGTAAAGCAATGCGCGAATAAGGCGTACGCGCGCGGCGTTTGGTCGGGAAGCTCCAGCAGACCTGAAATTTTCTCACCCTGGTCATTATCAAATTCGGCTTTGATTTTTGGCATGGCTATCCCTCATCTTCTGATGTTCGATGCGAAGTCATCGGTAAAGAGCGATGACAAGTTATTTTCAATGGTGGTCTCCTCTGACAAGGAGTAAACGAGCTTAGTTCGTAGAATATAGCCGAGTAAGAAGTGACCACCATGAGGACTACTAGACCGCCGAACAACGACACGATACTAAGGTCGGTCGTTGGTCTACGAAAACTCTTTTTCATACTTAAAAAAAGAAAGGCTCGAGACTTGTCTGCAAGTGACAATCCTGCGTGGGTCGCTAATCATCGCCATACCAGTATTCAAAGATCGTAATTTTGAGTTTGCGGGTCACAACCCATTCGGTTATTGCCGGAATTTACTGAAGAAAGTAAAGTTTTTGTTGTAAGTTTCGTGCACACAATCTGAGTAGTTGTTACGCTAAGCACTGAATGAGTTAACTAATCTTCAAAAGTGTTAAATATTGTTAACTTTGAGATAAACTCCGAAATAATAATTAGTCCATGACACTCGCCCGCCTGATACTGGGCACAAGGTGGATCACTAGGGTAGAAAAATGAATATAGCTAAAACGATAAAATTTTGTAATCTCTCTGTTGCGGCGTTTTTGTCGTGCATTTCGCTAGCGACAAACGCGGTAACGCTAGACTTCGAATCTTTGAGCGCGCCGGGGCATCCGTTGTTCCCCACGGGTATCGCGCAACCTTACGAGGAAGATGGATTTAAAATAACAACTGGCGGTGGCCAATCCCTCTCGTTCTATGGGACGTCGAATTCGGCCTACCTTGGCTCAATCATGTTGTTCAACAATACTTTAAACCCGGCCTCGTCACCCGCAGAAACTAAGATCGAAACGGTATCAGGAAACTTATTTTCGATTTCCGAGATCACTTTAGCTAAAGTTGTTGTAACTGCCGCGGTATCCGAAACCTTTGTCGGTACTAAAGCCGACGACTCAACGGTGCAGGTCACGTTCAATATCCCAAGCGGCACGATTGCAAGCACGATTACATCGTTTTTCTTTCCAAATACATTCGTGGACTTAAAATCGGTTAGCTGGTTTCAAAGCCAAGCATCTCCAGATAATCGGGTTGTGCAAATCGACAATGTCGTCGTCAGCGCCGTGCCGCTGCCTCCGGCGTTGTTGCTTTTTACCGGCGGTGCATTGTGGTTGGTGCGTCGCCGACGAGGATAAATTTGCGTAAAACGCTTTGTAAAGCGAAACAGCAGGAATCTCGCCTCTGATATTAGCGGAACTGTATTTTTCAATAACCGATAGATCGAGATCGCCCACGTAAAATTCGCTTCACAAATCCACGCTCAATCTCAAGTACGTAGCTCGCTTTGCTATCGGGGTTGATGTAGTACCACTGGTCGATCTGTTCGCATACACCGTACACTCGATCTCTGCCGTCACCAATCCTAGTAATTTTGCTATAGGAATCCTTGTAAGACGGTTCTCCGCAGGTCGACAACAGATCAAGCTTCGTAAACCCGTCGACAAAACGACCCTGGCAACGGAAATTGGCCGCTTGTGTTGAAGCGGTAAACACTAGGGTAGTTACGGTGAATATCAGCCAGCATTTGTGGGTAGTCATTATCCAACGCTCCATGGAATTTAAACTACAGAGATGGTATCCGTCCTAAGTGAATTAATACTGAATCTAGATTTGCCGACACGGTTTCGCGTGAGGGTTTCCGTAACCTAAGCCTAGATCTTAAAACCGCTATAATGCTGCGCATGGGCGACCAAGCCGAAACACCTAATTCGCAAACGCAGCTCCCGACTGGTGATCAGACCACACCGCGAAGCGAGGTATTTTTACAACATCGTCAGACGATTTATGACGCATTACGCGCCGAAGCGCCGCAATTGGACGACGCCGAATTCGGTCGAACGTTACTAACGCAGTATGAAGATGTGCGGGCGACCGTGCGTCACAAGGAACTTAGCGTTAACGCCAAATTTGCGAGAGCGGACAGCTACATGCGCCGCGTTGCAGCAACGGGCCTCGATGAGGGCGAGGGCGATACCGCTTACGAACCCCCATTAGTTATGCTTGACGATCCGGATCACCGTCGCGTACGCAGCCTCATGAGTAAAGCGTTCACCCCACAATCGGTCGAAGGGATGCGCGCGCGAATTGAAGAATTCGCTAAACGGTTGTTAGATAAGATGGACGGCCGTGACGAAATCGACCTTATAGAAAGTTATGCCGGACCAATTCCGACACGGGCTATTTTGGATATGATGGGCTTAAGCGAGGCGTCAACCAAAGATTTTAAAATTTGGTCTGAAGACATACTAAATGGATACGATCCCGATCGCAGCGACACAGTTCAAAACCGTTTGCGTATGGCGTTCATTGCCATGTCCAAAGAATTCAAAACGGCCGTTGAAGAACGTCGTTTGGCACCGAAGCATGATTTGATTTCCGCGATGGTGCGCGCACAAGAGGAGGCTGACAAGCTTAGTGACTTGGAAATTATCAGCCTTTGCACGCAGCTGATGGTCGCCGGCAACGTTACTACCTCAGACCTAATCGGCAACGGAATTTTCGCCCTACTGCAAAATCCTAAACAATTAGCCCTTCTGCACGCAAACCCCGGTCTTACCGAGAATGCGGTTGAAGAAATGCTGCGGTTTGATTGTCCCATCAGCGAAACGGCGCGAATTGCGAAACATGACTCAGAATTAAACGGCTGCCCAATAAAAAGCGGCGATACAATTACCGCCTCTTTGTCTGCGGCCAACCATGATCCAAAAAAGTTTGAACGCCCGCATGATTTTGACATACAGCGCGATACTAAAGATCATCTGGGTTTCGGTAGCGGTATCCACGTGTGTCTTGGCGCGCCCTTGGCCCGCCTTGAAGTTCAAATCGCGATAGCCGAGTTGATAAAACGTTTTCCAAAATTAAGGTTATTGCCAAACCGACAACCCGAACGACGGCGATTGCCATTTTTTAGCGGTTTCACTGCCTTGCCAGTGAGCTTGCGCTAAATTTAAGTTTTAAAGGAAAGTTTATGCATGATCTAATCATTCGAGATGCACTAATTGTAGATGGCACGGGTGCACCGGCCCAAAACGGCGATGTGGCAATTGACCAAAATAAAATTACTGCAGTTGGTGGCAAGCAAGGTCGCGCACAACGAGAAATCAACGCGAACGGTTTAATGCTAAGCCCCGGATGGGTTGATGTGCATACACACTACGATGGTCAAGCAACCTGGGATCCGCTTTTGTCGCCATCTTGTTGGCATGGCGTCACCACAACGGTAATGGGTAACTGCGGGGTGGGATTTGCACCCGTTAAACCAGCACAACACGACTGGCTTATCGGTTTGATGGAAGGCGTTGAAGATATTCCAGGTACCGCGTTAGCGGAAGGCATTGACTGGGCATGGGAAACGTTTCCGGAATACTTGGATGCCTTGGCTCAAATACCTCGTTCCATGGACATTGCGGCACAGGTTCCGCATGGTGCGGTTAGGGCGTATGTGATGGGAGAAAGAGCGGTCACCGATACGGCTGCTACCGAAGATGAACGCCGCGAAATGGCTAATATAGTTGGCGAAGCGGTCGCCGCCGGGGCGGTCGGTTTCTCTACTTCTCGAACAGTATTGCATCGATCCATCGATGGGGAATTGGTTCCTGGCACCGAGGCCGACGCGCAAGAACTGTTAGACATTGCCCATGCCATGGGGAAAGCCGGCGGCGCCGTCTTCGAGGTCGCTTCAGATTTGGCCCCCGAAACTGCTGAACTCGAATGGATGAACAAAATTATCGATGAGGCGGGTTGTCCGGTGACCTATGCCTGCGTTCAAAATGATGAAGATCCTTTACAGTGGCGCCGCTTACTGGACCATGCAGCAACGCGTAAAACTGGTTTATATCCGCAGGTTGCGATTCGCCCACCGGGTGTACTGATGTGTTTAGATGGCGTGCATCCGTTCACTGGTCGCGAAACTTACTTAAAGCTGGCGCATCTGTCCCTTAAGCACCGGGTAGCCGAAATGCGTAAACCGGACGTGCGCCAACGTATCCTTTCGGAAGCGGGCGAGCACCCTGCTCGTCTGCTGCGATTGCTTTTCATGGAAGGCAAGGCGATGCGTTCCACCATTCGCGACTACGACCGTCTATATGTGTTAGGTGATCCACCTGATTACGAGCCAGGCGCTGATAAAAGCGTTTCTTTTATCGCTAATGCCAAGCAACAATCCGAAGAAGCGATCGCC
>JBCCFA010000086.1:0-11956 GCA_039029975.1 Pseudomonadota bacterium | reverse complement strand
TGCCCTTCATCTCCCGATCGACTTTGTAGAGATTTCCGATAGTGGGCCCGCACCGAATACGGGCAGCTATCCCGCCAATGATCTTGCGAATATTCGTATTGGACAAGTAGCATCAATAGATAACGCCAACGCTTTTGCTTACTTCCCAATTGACCCCAGTGCGGGCTTGTCGGGAGATATCGTGTTTAACGCATCTCGCTTTGGTAACGATTGGTCTCCATTATTTTTTTATATAGTCGCCCAACACGAAATCGGACACTCCCTAGGCATGGGACATTTCGTATCCGTCACGCCTAGACAACTTGGCGAGGAATTTGAACCAACCGAGCAGGCGTTTGCTTATTACACCGGGCCTCGCCTGCCCCTTCTACCCGGTATGGTCACGGCGTTGCAAGGCGCCTATGGTGCCGGTGTTGGCTCGGTGACGCCTATTCCAATCCCTGTGATAGCACCGCTATGGACGCTTATTTGCCTGTGGCTTTTTTTGCAAAAGCGCTATAGAGGTTGTCAGTAACCACTTTGCGTATGTTGAATGGACCTTAGTAGCAAAATCGAGCTAAATAATCTCCGCCACACTATTCGCTATGGGTTGCAGCCCGATGAGCCTTCCCTGTTAAGTGTCTGGTTGGAAAAAGACACGGCTGTTCTTCAACAAGGTTCGTCCGTGACCGAACGTCGTAGAGTGCATGTTCGACAATTCGAGCTATTACTAGACACCATCGCCGATGAATTAGTCGCCGCAAACTGGCGACAACTTTGTCTCGATCAAATCTATAAACCACTTGCTGCGTTGGCAAAAATCACCAACGATGAGATGTCTACACGACATCTCGTAAAATTAAGACACGAGCTGGCGGTTACCGCACAATACTATGAAAATAGCATAAGCAACGGCCAGAAAAAAAATTTTGAAAAGAGGAACACCAATGAATCCGACGCGAATCGAGAGTGACAGCATGGGTAGTTTAGAAGTGCCCGCTAAGGCACTTTATGGCGCCCAGACACAACGCGCAGTAAATAACTTCCCGATTAGCGGCAAGCCAATGCCGCAGGCTTTCATCCGTGGTTTACTGCTTGCTAAGCGCGCAGCGGCTTGCGCGAATGGCAAACTTGGCCTGTTGCCAAAAAACATGAGTGACGCGATCGTGGGTTCTATTGATACGCTGCTAGAAGAAGATTTTATGCAACATTTTCCCGTTGATGTTTTTCAGACAGGCTCCGGCACTAGCACAAACATGAATGCCAACGAAGTCATCTCCACGCTCGCCAGTAGACGTTACGGTGACACAGTTGGCGCAAACGACCATGTGAACTACGGTCAAAGCAGCAACGATGTTATTCCCACCAGTATTCATGTCAGCGCAGCGCTGGAAATTCATCACCGTTTGCTGCCAGCGTTAAAAAAGCTCCGCGATTCGGCCACTGACAAAGCTAACGACGTTGGACATCACGTTAAAACCGGACGCACCCATTTAATGGACGCAATGCCAATCACCTTCGGCCAGTGCTTAGGCGGTTGGTCGGCACAGATTGATGCCCACATTGAAGGCCTACAAACGCTACAACCACGCATTCAACAACTTGCCCAGGGTGGAACGGCAGTCGGCACAGGCATAAATGCCGATCCAAAATTCGCGCAGTCCTTCGTTAGCGAGCTAAATGAAAACACGTCACTCAATTTCACTTCCGCCGCGAATTTTTTCAGCCTCATTGGTTCGCAAGACACTGCCGTCGCACTATCGGGTCAATTGAAAGCGTGTGCGGTTAGTATGATGAAAATCGCCAACGATCTCCGCTGGATGAACTCGGGACCGCTATCGGGACTAGGCGAAATTGAATTGGAACCCCTGCAACCTGGCTCATCTATTATGCCAGGAAAAGTAAACCCAGTAATACCCGAAGCAGCGGCAATGGTTGCCGCGCAAGTGATTGGCAACGACACAACCATCGCCGTTGCCGGTCAGTCAGGTAACTTCGAATTAAATGTCATGCTACCGCTCGTCGCATCCAATTTATTAGAAAGCATTGAACTATTGAGCAATGTAAGCCATCTACTCGCTGACAAAGCGATTTTAAGTTTTTCGGTGCGTGAAGATAATATAAAAGCTGCACTTTCCCGCAACCCCATTTTAGTTACTGCGCTGAACCCGATCATTGGCTACGCCAAGGCTGCCGAAATTGCAAAACTCGCGTATCGCAATAATCAAGAAATTATTGAAGTGGCCGCCGAACATACATCTTTAAGTCGTGAGGAACTGCAAAAGCTGTTGGACCCGGCAACACTAACCAGCGGTGGCGTGTCCGCTTCCGGATGAATATGAGCCTGATAAAACAAATTGTTAGGACACTAAAAACTCGGATAAATTATTTAAGGCAGCGATTTAAGGTGGCAAGTATATTGAGAATTGTAGAGGTTGAATCCGTTTCGGTGCTCTCGCCGAATATGCGACGCATCGAATTGGCGGGCGCAAGCTTGTCAGACTTTCCCGCCGGTTACGAGGGCGGCTACGTCAAGCTGGTTTTCCCCCAGCCAGGTAAAAAAGCACTCAATCGTTCCTATACCATTAGGCACTTCCAGCAAGAACCACCACGCCTCAGCCTTGATATTGTTGTGCACGGAGAGAGCAACGGACCCGGCGCCGAATGGTCAAGGAGCGCCAAACCGGGCGATAGAATCAGTATCGGCGGCCCCGGTTCGTGTAAACGACTTAGTCCAGAAGCATCATGGTACATCTTGGCGGGCGATATGAGCGCAATGCCGGCAATCTTGGTGAATCTGGCAGCATTACCGGCCGATGCTGTAGGTCATGTTGTCCTGGAAATTATCAACGAGGCAGACAAAATCGCTTTTGATAAACCAGGAGGCATGCAGCTTCATTGGGTGGTCAATCCCAACCCAACGGAAAAAAACACTTTGCTCGCAGACACCGTGAAGGGCTTACCTTGGCGCGACGAACCTGTCGGGGTTTGGGTTGCGGGGGAGTTCGCTTCCTCGAGAGCTCTGCGTGAGTATTTCCGACACGAACGAAATGTTGGCCGCGATGCCATGTATCTCAGCTGCTACTGGAAAATAGGCACTACCGATGAAGGCATGAAAGCGGCCAAGCGTGCCGACGCTGAAGCATGGTAGCTGACTAATTCTCAAAAGCTTTCCGTCTTTCAGCGCGCTCTGTCCCACAAAAGCACCGTGCGGGCGTCTACAAACCGCCCCCAGTGATTATATAATTGCCGCCCTAAAGTTTTTACCAAGCGGATAAATTAGATGAGAACATTCGATAAAATTTACATTGATGGCAAATGGGTTGCCTCCCATGGCGAGGGCACAATTGACGCTTTTTCGGCGTCTACGGAGGAAGTCAGCGCAAAGATTCCCGCCGGAAATGCAGCTGATGTTAACAATGCTGTGGCCGCAGCGCGGGCGGCATTCCCTGGATGGTCGGCGAAAACGGCGGACGAACGCGCCGAGTTCTTAGACAAATTGGCGGATAAGCTCATTGAGCGACAAGATGACATCGCAGAGGCAATTTCGATCGAAGTTGGCATGCCTTTAAAAATGAGTAAAGCGATTCAGGCTTCGCTACCAATAGGCGCGGCAAAAAACTATGCGAAAATCGCGCGAAGTTTTCCGTTTGAAGAAGAAGTTGGGTCGTCTTTAGTTGTAAAGGACGCCATCGGTGTCGTCGGATGTATCACCCCTTGGAACTTCCCCTTGAACCAAATTATGCTGAAAGTGGCGCCGGCACTGGCGGCGGGCTGCACCGTTGTTTTGAAGCCCAGCGAAGTGGCACCAACGGGCGCATTTATTCTTGCCGAGATATTTGATGAGCTCAATATGCCCGCAGGAGTCTTCAACATGGTTTCGGGTTATGGCCCCGAAGTCGGCGAACCGATTGCGGCACATCAAGACGTTGATATGGTGTCATTCACCGGCTCAACTCGCGCCGGTAAGCGGGTGGCTGAAGTTGCCGCGAATACCGTTAAACGTGTTGCACTTGAGCTAGGTGGCAAGTCCCCTAACGTCATTTTGGATGACGCTGATATGGCCAAGGCAGTGCGCGCCGGCGTAAACGAGTGTTTCTTAAATTCAGGCCAAGCCTGCATCGCGCCGTCTCGCATGATCGCCCCACGTTCGCATTATGATGAAGTCGTCGAGTTAGCGAAAAAGAACGCGGAAAGATTCACCTTAGGCGATCCCATGAGCGAGGAAGCAAAATTGGGTCCCTTAGTGTCAGATGTTCAACGTGACAGAGTTCGTGGTTTTATTGAAAAAGGAATTGAAGAAGGCGCGCGCGTGGTCATCGGCGGGCCTGAAACGCCAGAGGGTCTAGAGCAAGGATATTACGTAAAGCCGACAATCTTTGCTGACGTAAATAACGACATGACGATCGCCCGCGAAGAAATTTTCGGGCCCGTGATGTGCATCATCCCTTACGACGACGAAGAAGAAGCAATCCAGATCGCGAACGACACGATCTATGGCCTAGGTGGTCAAGTATGGGCAGGCGATCAAGAGCGCGCGGTGCGAGTTGCCAAGCAACTTCGAACCGGCCAAATTTCTGTTAATGGTGGCCAATACAATCCGCACGCACCCTTTGGAGGCTACAAGCAATCGGGCCTTGGGCGCGAAGCAGGGGTCTACGGGTTGGAAGAGTTCATCGAACTCAAAGCACTGCAACTGTAAAGCTATTGTGCGGCCGGTGCTCATACATCGGCCGCAAAGTTTGCCTATTAATCGACTGTAGCGCCGGCGCCAGACAGCATTGTGCCTATTTCCTTTAAGGCGTCCATGCCTGGCAGAGGCTAATTCAGCGTGTTCTCGTCGTTTTGAGCACTACTTTTTCAATCGTAGCGACATAATTTCAATTTCCGCCGCAGCGCCGTAAAGCTCAGCAGCGCTTGTATCCAGTTGCCCAGGCGCGTCGATCGACGGCCACAACTTGGCAAGCTTATCGATAGTGACCTGCAACTGAAGCGCCAGCGCTTTAGATTCATCACTTTGGTCAAAAGCAGCGTTGCTTGCCAACTCGCTGGCGATTTGCGTGAAACCCCAAGCGTCTTGATATTCGTGCAAGTTATCTATCGCGCCATTCACCACCCCAATTTGATACTCCTCCCCGGCCACCCGGATGAGTTGCTCAATAACACCAACCAACGTCGCCGGACTCGCGTCAACCACGTCTTCACAGCGATTAATGCCAACGTCCAGCGCACTATAGGCAGCGGTTACCGCCGCATCGGACTCGGCGCTCGCCACCGCAGTTGCCAGACCAGCCAACTCAGTGGCGAACCCGTTACACTCACGCGTCTCGAAAGCGCCAAGCAGCGTTGAATAGATTTCCGCTTCCGGGTGTTTCATGTGCGTGCCAGACATCGCCGCCTGGCCGGCCAGATATAAGGTATACCCCACTTTAAGGTGTCCACGAATCAGACCGAGTTGCGTTAGGTAGGCAACATCGTCGGTGGCAAAGTCTACGCTTGCTTCAGCCCCTTCGCCTTCACCTTCTCCGCCTTCACCTTCTCCGCCTTCACCTTCTCCGCCTTCACCTTCTCCGCCTTCACCTTCTCCGCCTTCACCTTCTCCGCCTTCACCTTCTCCGCCTTCACCTTCCCCGCCTCCACCTTCTCCGCCTCCACCTTCTCCGGAAATAGATTCGGTGATCATGACCCCGTTGGCTTCTTCGTCGTCAGCGTTTGGTGCGCCCTCGCCGCAGCCGTTCAGCCAGGTCACCGCCCCCACGGCAGCCCAAACTTTCCAACGCATTCCCAATCCATTTTTTCTGGTTACACTATCGGTCATGATTATTTGCCTCGAATCTGTTCTTGATGAAGCGCGCCTTAGCGCGATTGGTGATTTACTCAGTGACTCCAGTCTGTTTGAAGCCGGTTCCACGACTGCTGGCGCCACGGCGAGAAGCGCAAAAGCAAACCTGCAAGGGGTGCGCGACAACCCTGCTATAGTCGGTCTGGTCGAAAAAATTCGTCATGCTTTAGATGCTCATCCCGTGTTTCGTGTCGCCGCGATACCCAAGCGCATTGGTCGCGTACTTGTTAGCCGCTACGAACCAGGCATGACTTATGGCACCCACTACGATGAACCGTGGATCGACGGCTTGAGAACCGATTTGTCGTTCACTTTGTTCCTTAATTCTCCAGAAGCTTATGACGGTGGGGAACTTGAGATTGAATCGCCGGCCGGTAACCAAACGGTGAAACTCGCCGCCGGTAGTGCGGTGATTTACCCGAGCGACAGTTTGCACGCGGTGCTGCCAGTCACCAAGGGTGCCCGGCTGACGGTTGTTGGCTGGATTCAATCTCGCGTTCGTTCTAGTGAACAACGTCGTTTGTTGTTTGAACTTGCGAATGCGACAAGCGAAGCGCAACAACACATGGTGAAGGATGCACAGGCGATCACTGCCCTGAAACACGTTCGGAATAATTTGCTGCGCATGTGGTCTGAGGGCTAAGCGCGTCATTTATTGCCAGCCCGCTTTATCGTAAGCACGGACCGCCGCTGCCTGGTTAGCGCCCAACAGCGACGAATTCAAATTATCTTCAATGAACGACCCAAGCTTGCGAATTGGTCCACTCGCTTCGCCGACCACTGGATATTCGTTATTGCCTTCGGCAAATAGCGCTTGAGCAAAATCACTGCTTAAGTACTCAAGAAATTTGATGGCGTTTTCTCGATTAGGCGCATGCTTAGTGACGCCAGCACCGCTGATATTAACGTGAGTGCCGCGTCCGTCTTGATTAGGAAACAGAATCCCCAGCGAATCAAACATCGTGCGGGATTTCGGTTCGTCTGTCGCCAAAAATCGACCTAAATAATAAGTGTTAGCGAGCGTGATGCCACACTCTCCAGCAGCAACCGAACGCAAGTTGCTCGTGTCGTTGCCTTGCGGTTTGCGGGCGAAATTCGCCACCACACCTTTGGCCCATTGTTCGGCGCCATCAACGCCGTGTGATTCGATCATGGCAGCCATTAAAGACAAGTTATAGATATTTGACGAGCTTCGCATACAGATCCGGCCGCGCAGTGAATCACTAACCAGATCCTCGTATGACTTTACTGAGGAAGGAATACCCGTTTTTTTGTTGTACACAATAATGCGAGCGCGCTTCGATAAACCGAACCAATAATTATCCTGATCGCGCAGATAGCTAGGTACTCGCTCGGCCAAAATAGCCGAGTCGACGGCTTGAAATACACCCTTCTCTTTCGCTCGCCATAGTCGGCCTGCATCGACCGTAATCAAAATATCGGCGGGCGAATATTTCCCTTCGTTGGCAATTCGCGCAATAAGCGCGTCACTGCCTCCTTCAATCAGGTTCACGCGAATGCCGGTCAGTTCAGTGAAACGGTCGTAAAGCGCAAGGTCGGTATCGTAGTGTCTGGCCGAGTAAATGTTCACTTCTGCCGCGCGAGAGGAACAACCCCCTAACATGAGAACCAATAACAATGCGGCCAGGGAGCACCTGAACCGAAGAAATGCGCGCGCTTGATGGTGTGACATTGAGGCCCAATTGTAAACGATAATCATTCTCGTATATAGACGAGCGGTTCCTCGGCGGAGAATGCTATCGAAGTAAATTGGCCGGGCCGCCACTGAGGTTTTGAACGGCTTGCCACCCGCAAACTCAGGTCACCGGTGTTGACGATAGTGATATAACGATCGCCTAAAAATCTGATGTCCCGAATCTCTGCAGAACCCGGGGTTTCGCTCAAGATAATTTCATGCGGCGAGACAACCACATATACACGCGTACCAAGCGCAAGCGACGCGATTCCGCTTTGCGCGGTGCGCACTATTCCGAAAGGCGTGGCTACGCCGCCGTCTGCGATTTCGCCGGGAATTGCCTGCATGTCGCTGAACATTTCCGCAACGAAGCGATTTTTCGGTCGTCGCCAGACTTCTTCCGGCGAATCGAGTTGCACGATTCGGCCATCAACAATAACAGCGATTTTGTCCCCAAGCTCTAAGGCTTCCTCGGCATCATGGGTCACCATTATACAGGGGCAGCCGGCGTGTTTTATTGCCAACCGCGCTTCTTCTCGAAGCCGTTTTCTGAGCGTTGAATCAACGCTCGCAAAAGGTTCATCAAGTAATAACACCGCTGGAGATGGCGCAAGTGCGCGGGCTAATGCGACACGTTGTTGCTGTCCGCCAGATAGCGTGTGTGGATATCTTTCCTCGAAGTCGACAAGACCCACGGCGGAGAGGCGCTCGCGCACTTCGCTGGCTCGCTTCGAGCTGGATAGGTTCGCGAGTCCGAACGCAATGTTCTCAGCGACCGTGAGGTGCGGAAATAGCGCGTGGTCTTGAAACACTAAACCAATCGATCTTTTTTCAGGCGGTGGATCGTTCCCGGGTCGCGCCAACAAATTGCCGGCGAGATAAATTTCACCAAGCTGCAAAGATTCTAATCCGGCGACCAGGCGCAACAATGTACTTTTGCCGCTGCCCGACGGTCCCAACAGGCAAGTGATCTCACCTGCGCTGACGGCCAATGAAATTTCTTTCAGCACCTCGCTGGCGCCAAATCGATGAGAAATTCCCACCAGAGATAAATCGAAATTTTTGTTTGTTGGTTCGGTCATGAGTCCCGAGTGAGGTGGCCCTAGGCACGCGTGCCTTGTCACGGCAGAGAAATCGAGGCATGGTTTTAGCATGAGCATACGAAACGAAGCAAGTTGGCGCTGGCCGTTGATTACTGGTTTTATCGCTGTGCCGATAGCGCTGCCGATCGTTTCAATCCTCACCAAGGGTTTTTTGGCAGACACAGGATACTGGCAACATTTGCGCGCCACCGTGTTATCAGATTACCTCGCGAACACGCTAGGTCTGATGCTGTTAGTTGGCCTCCTTGCCGCGTTCATCGGCATTACCGGCGCCTGGTTAACTGCCACGCGAAGATTTCCCGGTAGCCGCTACTTTAGCTGGCTACTTATTCTGCCATTTGCCGCGCCGGCCTATGTTGTGGCTTACGCCTATGCCGATTTACTGGAGTTCGCTGGACCACTACAAACTGGCCTGCGAGAGCTGTTTCAAACGACACCTGAAGACAGTTATTTCCCAGCTATTCGGTCGCTACCGGGAGCCGCGCTGGTGCTCAGTTTTGTCCTTTATCCTTACATTTATTTAACGTGCTATGCCGCGTTTACTCGCCAATCGTCTGCTTATCGCAAAGCTGCGCAATCATTGGGTGCAAGCCCGTTACGGGTTTTTTTTAAAGTGTCACTGCCTGTCGCTCGTCCGGCAATTGCGGCTGGTCTTGCCCTCGTGTTGATGGAAACCGCGGCAGATTATGGTGTCGTAGATTTTTATGGCGTGCCAACGTTTACGACCGGTATTTTTCGAACCTGGTTTGCGCTTGGCGAGCACCAAGCCGCGATGCAGTTAGCCGCGACCTTGTTCGGAGTCGTCGCCCTATTAATATTGTTTGAGAAATTTGCGCGACGTGGCTTGGTGGCCAATCCGCTTTCTAGTCGAGTCACACCAGAACGTGAGGAAATGAAAGGCCTCGCGGCCTGGTGCGCGACGCTATTCTGCAGCGTCCCAGTGTTAGTCGGTTTCATTATTCCGGTCTTATTGTTTATCAGCCAAGCGATTAGTCATGGGGATCCCATGCTTGGGCGCGCATTTTCGAACTACGCGAGCAACAGTGCGTTGGTTGCGTCCATCACGGCATTCCTGGCCGCTGTTGCCGCAATCGCGCTCTGCTACGCCTCGCGCTTAGATGATCGTTGGTTCATTCGGGGTGGCTTGCGGTTCGCTACCTTAGGTTACGCATTCCCTGGATTAGTGTTGGCCGTCGGTCTGATGGTGCCGCTGACCGCGCTGGACAAATATTTATCCTCGCTACTAGAGATCAACCGCTTGGTGATTACAGGTTCGATCGGCGGTTTGGTGATGGTTTATCTGGCCCGGTTCTTAACCGTTGCTTTTAACAGCACCGAAGCCGGCATGGAACAAATTAATCCGCGCCTGGACGCCGCCGCGCGGTCGCTTGGCGCAGGTCCTTGGCGCTTACTACGCCGCATACACTTACCGCTTATCTCGCCGGCTATTGTGACCGGCGCACTCCTAGTGTTTATCGACGTGGTAAAAGAACTGCCCGCGACCTTGATCATGCGACCGTTTAATTTTGAGACGCTGGCAACCCGCGCCTATCGACTAGCTTCGGACGAACGCGTTGCAGAAGCGTCTTCCGCCTGTTTATGCATCATCGCGCTTGGATGTATTCCAACGATAATTATCGGTTTGCGCTTGATTCGAGGTCGCTCGCTTTAGTCGTGATTCGAAAATACGGGCGTAGTGCGGCTCCGGTCAGCTTTCGCCTTGGTCTTTGGGGGCCTAGACTTTACCACCATTACTGAGCAAGCCGCGCCGACCGAGCGCCAGCAACCCGATCACGAACACGACCGCCGCCCCAAACGGTAAAACAGGTACAGATGCACTACCTGGTGAAGACGTACTCACAGCCGCAATCGTGCCTGTTCGATTTATCACCAACCGATTGTCCGTGAGCGAACCAAGCAGTGTGGTTGGCGCATCTGCCGTTTGGTCAAAACTAAACGTTAATCGATTGCCACTGATTTCGAAGGAATTCGCTTGAAACAGACTTTCCGACGGGGTGTCCCAAGCGATTTGGATCACTTTTGGGAAGGGCGGAGGATTTAATGGGCCCATTAAATACACGTCGACAGTTAAATCTCCTCGCAAGTCAATTGCAACCAATTGACCGTCTTGGAAAGTTAAACCGTCGCCGCTTAGGTTGCTAACTTTGATCCCGTACGCGAATCCAAATTCATTATTGGTTGCGTCGTTGCGCGGTGTGCCAAACGGGTCAAAATCATTTTGGGCGACAAGGTCGGTTACGAAATCGCGAAGGTTGTTTGTATCAAGCGCATAATCCACGGTTGCGAAACTCACGGCAGATGCGGGAATGCTTTCCTCACCCGTACCGGTTAGAGCCGCATCATCGTATTCAAGCGCGCCAAAGTCGAAATTCCCGAAATCTGGATCAGTAAGGTCGACGTTTTCTATGAGGAAGGTACAGTCAGGATCGGCTTGTGGATCAGGAGAACCCAAGTTGCAACCGGGGTAAGGCAAGTCGTCTTCGCTATACGTTTCATTTTCGGACAAAGGCTCAGCGATAATGATGACCCAGCCCCCTTCCCCTGGTAACCCTTCCGTAGGATCCCAATAAAAGGGGTAATCCCAAGCGCCTTTAGGACGCGTTTCATCATTAGGTATGCCTTCACCGAGCCCCTCGACTTGCGTACGGGACAAAGACAAGTACCCATTCGCGTCCGAACCTGTCAGAGGTATTGATTGCACAACGGCGAAAGATTGGGCACTGCAAAAAACGAGCGCGCTTAATAAACACCATGATCGAAGAAAATTTTCCTGTAAAAACATAATAATTACCGCTAAGAGAACAACGCGCTGCTAAAAAGGCGAATTACGTGAATTTGTCGCCCAACAAGTATCTACTGACGAATGAGAATCTTTCTACCGGGTTTCACGCTAGGACCCACACGCTTAATGTCCATGCGAACATTTAATTCGCGCTATGTCACGGAAATGCTTCTCATTTCGCTGATAAGCCTGCGGCTGACTGCGACTCTTAGCTGCCCACCCCCGAGAGTTACACAACCAGCGACCCGGGTAGGTCCGCCGCTGTGAACGACACAACTGGTAAACATCCGGTCCATTGAACTGATTTCGAAAAATCAAAATCGCAGATTGCCGATCGCCGAGTAGTACTTAGACACCAAGCAAAAATCCGATTTTGCCCGGCCGATGATTCTGCCCAAACGGTGCCGACAAGTATCAGCACCTCGAGAAATTCTTGTTATCACAACGATCTTACACGCTCGACCACTCTAAATAAATAATTGATATTACGAATAGTTATCATTATTATTGATATTTATCTATTGCGCCGCATC
>JBCCFA010000085.1:0-12116 GCA_039029975.1 Pseudomonadota bacterium | reverse complement strand
GCTAGGGGCACAGGCTGTTCGAGGCCGTTATGAACGAATAGGAAGAAAATTAATGCCCAGGGTATGGCATAAACGAATCTGACATAAGCTGCCCCTGTGTCCGATAGCTGACCCTTTAGTGCTTTTTGTAGCGCCGAGCGCAGATTCTGGAAGAAGGCGGCAAATATCGTGACTGGAATCCAGATTTCCATCGGGCTCACTCGAACTGTTGGGGGCAACGAAGCGCGTTCGTTTCCCAGTTAAGGATTAAAAACAACTGTCGTTATTTCAATTTCTTTGAGCATTTTACCGCGATAAGCGCGCTTAGTATCGGTGTACTCATCGTCAAGTTTCCACTGATTTAGCTTCTGTGTTACTGGGGCCGATCAAACGCCAAGTTTGAATCACGTAGCATTGGTTTACGCTGTGCTGAGCCCGGGTCTTGCTAGCATATAATGCTGACATGAATAAACCCACGATGACCGATGTCACAGCGTGTTTACAACGCGTTTTCGGCTACGATTCGTTCCGCTCCGATCAGCATGCGATCATCGAAACCCTACTGCTGGGTAAGGATGCACTGGTGTTAATGCCTACCGGGGGTGGTAAGTCTTTGTGCTATCAATTGCCTTCTTTGGTTCTTGATGGTTGCGGCATTGTCGTCTCTCCACTAATTGCCTTAATGCAGGATCAAGTAGACGCGCTTCGCCAGCTAGGGGTTCGGGCGAGTTTTCTAAATTCAACCTTGAGCGCTAATGAAACATCCACGATTGAAAGCCAGCTTGCAGCAAACGAATTAGACTTGCTGTATGTAGCGCCAGAGCGTTTATTACAACCACGAACCTTAGCGTTGCTGGACAAAACGAAGATTTGTTTGTTCGCGATTGATGAAGCCCATTGCGTATCGCAATGGGGGCATGATTTTCGCGCCGATTATTTGGAACTCGCGGTGCTTAGTAATCGCTTTCCGGAAATACCTCGCGTCGCACTCACGGCAACGGCTGACAGTCGCACCCGCGATGAAATCGTCAATCGATTAGGATTGGATTCGGCCGGCCAATTTATTGCAAGTTTTGATCGGCCAAATATCTGTTATTCGATCCATCTTAAGCAAAATGCGCGTCAACAATTATTGGATTTTATTCAACGCGAACATCAGGAAGATGCGGGTATCGTTTATTGTCTATCCAGAAAAAAGGTTGAAGAAACCGCTGAATGGCTAAATGGGCAAGGCTATAGAGCATTGCCGTATCACGCGGGGTTAGGTGCCGATACTCGAGCGCAGCATCAAGCGATTTTCCTGCGGGAAGCGGGCGTAATTATCGTCGCGACCATTGCGTTTGGCATGGGAATAGACAAGCCAGACGTGCGCTTCGTCGCGCATCTTGATATGCCAAAAACGATCGAGTCTTATTATCAAGAGACTGGTCGAGCAGGCCGCGATGGCGAGCCAGCCAATGCTTGGATGGTTTATGGTCTGCAGGACGTGATTAAGCTTAGACAGATGCTGGAAAGCTCAAACGGCAGTGCGGAACACAAAAGAGCGGAGCATCATCGACTAAACGCGATGTTGGGGCTTTGCGAGGTAACAAGCTGTCGACGAGAGGTACTGTTGAATTATTTTGATGAACAGCTGCCGGAAGCTTGTGGCAACTGCGATACCTGCTTAGAGGCGGTAGATACCTGGGATGGCACTGAGGCAGCACAGAAAGCGCTGAGCACTGTTTATCGAACTGGACAACGATTTGGTGTGAATCATCTTATTGATGTTTTACTTGGTAAAGAAACCCAAAAACTGACACGATTTGGTCACCATCAGTTGTCAACTTACGGTATTGGCGCGGATATGGACGCAACGGCATGGCGCTCGGTTTTTCGCCAGTTGGTCGCGAGAGCTTATTTGTCGGTTGACGTTGATGGTTATGGCGCGCTTAACCTGCATGAAAGCGCGCGCCCAATTTTGCGCGGCGAAGAGCAAATATCTCTAAGACGCGATACACGCAGCGCAAAAACTCGTCAGCGGTCGCGGACCAGCGAACTGCCACGGGACTCGGATCCGGTATTATTTGAAGCGCTAAGGGCTCGCCGAACAAAAATCGCAAAAATCCAGGGCGTGCCGCCCTATGTGATTTTTCATGACAAAACTTTGGCTGAGATTGCCAGCCAACTGCCGCAAACCCTAACGCAGTTTGCACACATTAGTGGTGTTGGCGAAAGTAAACTAGAAAAGTACGGCGAAGAGTTCGTGAGTATCGTGAACCAACATCTAAGGAGTCTCTGATTAAGTCATGAACTCGCATCTTGCGTACCTACTAAAAAGGAAGTTCGAGGGGCAGATGGCTACTCAGCGGTTTCTGCTTCTTCCTGTTCAAGATCAGCCCGCTGAGCCTGTTGTTCGCGCAGCAAGTTGCCGCCAATGGCTTCAACGTTATTTTCGTCCGCCCTAAGCGCCTCTTCAGTTTTTTCAGCAAGTTTGAATTTGCTTTCCTCGAGCGCCTTCAATATTTCTAGTTCGCGTAGGGTATAAGATTCCCATTTCCGAGCATCAGAAAAAGCGCGCTTAGTTTGTTTTGCCTGTCGAAAAGCTTGAAGAGCGCCTTCGAATTTCTTCACGTTGAACAAGGCCATGCCCATCAGCATCTGATTGCCTGAGCGATTTCGTAGGCCACCTTTTAAATCGGCTTTCTTTGCCGCCGCTGCGGCTTTATCAAAATCGCCCGCGTCAAAGTGCACGCCGGCCAAGCGTGCCCATAAGATGCCCTTATCGGACAGCGACGCGGCTTTTTCCAACGCAGGAATTGCTTTGCGATGTTCGTTTGCCTGTGCCCAAGCATTGGCCAGCGTTTCGGTATTTTTTGGTGAGGATTTAATTTGGCCTTTACTCATGCCCGTTTCGATAATTTTTCCGGCTTTGTAAGGAATGTCTTGGCCAAGATACATGTAGCCCAGATTGAGCACTTCGGATTCGTTTTGCAGCTGATCGTCGAGGTACAGCGCGTCATAGGTAGTGAGGCGTTTGCGATCATTACCTAGTTCACCATTTAAACCTGCGATTTGGCGAAGGTATGACACTTTTGGAAATCGCGCGAGCAGCTCTTCGTACGTCTTCAGCGTATTTTTGACGTCGTTTTTCTCGAAATAAATCGCGGCTTTAGTACGAAGCCAGTTTTCTTTGATTGGTTTCCCTTCTTTTTTTTCTAAAGCGATAGCGCGATCAAGATGTTTCAGCGCCGGATCGTAGTTTTTTTCCTGATAATAGGCCTGTGCGAGCATGATATGCGCCGTTGGCGTGGGCTTACCGATCTCGCGGAGCCACTCTTCCATAAAGCTGATCACAGATTTGTAATCTTCCAACTGGAAGTAGAGTTGCGCGATGGTGTATTTAGCCGTTTGTTTCAGGCCCGGTGGTGCGTCCGGTTCGGCTAATAACTTCTTATACGCGCCGATTGCGCTCTTATAGTTCTCTTGGTTGGCATAAATGTACGCGTAGAAGTTCCACATTTGGCTCTTCGCGTAGCTGTTCATTTTGGTGTTGCCCTTGAGTTTATCCAGGGTCTGAACAGCTTCGTTATATTTCCCGCCCTCAGTGAGTTCTTGCGCTTTGGTCAGTATTTCGAATGTCGCGGCGTCGATCGCGCCCGTGGCTTTTTCGTCATCCTTTTTTCGCGCGAGCGCCGGATTGCTCAAGGCAATAAGTACTAAGCCTATAATTATCCACTTCCCCGTTCGGAAAACGTTTTCTCTATAAAACATGCTCACCTCGCGGTATCTCGAACGCGGCCGTTATTCGGCCAATTTAAACGTGATTTTGGTTCGAACACCAGGAACCTCAACGGGTTCCCCATTAATCACGCGGGGTTTGTACTTATATCTTGCGGCCGACTTGAGGGCGGCCTTATCGAAAGTCCCCTCTGGCTTAGATTCCACAACCCGTGGGTCACGTACGGTGCCTTGTTTGGTCACGGTATATTCGATGATTGCATAACCCTCAATGCCGCGGCTGAGTGCGCGCCTTGGGTAGGTAGGTGCCACTTTAACGATAGGCAGATATTCCCCATCTGTGACTTGCAGTCCGGAACCTAATGCCAAATCGAGGTTCGCTCGAATTTTTCCCAGCGCAGCGACATTTCCAACCGCCGCGTTCCCGTCGATTTTGTCAAAGTCTTGTTCAGGAATGTCCGGCGGCGGTGTTTCATCCACCTCCGGCTTTTCAGGTTTTTCAATAATGCGTTGAATTTCAACTTCAACTTCCGGCATGTAAATGTCCGGCAGTTTGATTCGCTGACTTTTGTCTAGGTCCTTATCCGCGAACTCAATCAAACTCACCATCAAGCTCAACAAAAGTAGCGTAATGAAAGCCGCTTGCGGAATTACAAAGAGTGTGCGGAGGAAACTTCTCATAGCGCTGATTCGAGTACCGTTTGCTAATTCTGTTGCGTCGCCAAAGAGATTTTCTCGTGAGGGACAACCTCGCGAGCCGCATCGAGCACGGAGGTGAATGTTTTCACGGAGGCCAACTCGTCAGACTGAATCACCACCCCACCTTCCGGGTTTTCTGCATGCAAGCGTTCGATGTTTGCCCTAACCGAGCGGATGTCTACTCGGCGTTTGTCGATCCAAATGCTGTTGTCCGCGCCAATCGCAATTAAAACCGTGGTGTTATCTTTTTGATCTGAGGTATTGGCGTCAGGGCGGTTTACTTCAACGCCAGCTTCCTTAATGAAGGTCGCGGTAACGATGAAGAAAATTAACATGATGAACACCACGTCCAACATGGGAGTTAAATCAACTGCACCTTCGTCTTCGCCGGCGGCGCTAGATGCTCTTCTTCTTCTCATGATATTTGCCTAGTTAGAATCTAATCTTCTCTGATTTATTGGTTAGTCCAGGTCGAGATGTTCTTCAATTAACTCCCGTTCGCGAGTGGCTTTTTGCGAGATATAGATGTTCGCGAAAACACCTGACAAAGCCGCGACCATTCCTGCCATCGTCGGCACTGTAGCCCTCGAGACACCGCCAGCCATCGACTTTGCATCGCCGCCGCCGGTGATCGAAAGCACAGTGAATACTTCAATCATGCCCGTCACCGTGCCCAACAAACCAAACAACGGACACAAAGCAATTAGCGTTTTGATAAGCCCTAAGTTCTGATCGATTTTTATATGCGTCTCAGAAATGAGTTTGCGTCGAATCGCGTGTGCGTACCAAGATTTGTGGTCTTCTCTTTCTTCCCACTTGGCGATAACGGCTTTGGCGTCGCGGCGGTAACCAATTAGGTAATACCAAGCACGCTCCAGCATTAAAACCCACATTACAAACGCCAGCGCCGCAATCAGGTAAAGAACCGGTCCGCCGGAATTGAAGAAGTTTTTTATCGCCTCTAGGGCGTCGAGCAGGTATAGCGGCATGGCTGGCTCGCCTTACTTCGATGCCCGCTCAGCAACTATGCCAGCGCTTTGTTCTTCTAGAACATGGAGGAGTTTTTTCGCTTTACCATTCAACATTGTGTGCAACAACAGCGTAGGGATCGCAACCAGTAATCCCAATACCGTGGTTACAAGCGCGCTAGAGATACCACCTGCCATGGCTTTAGGGTCACCCGCACCGTAGATCGTGATGGCTTGGAAGACAATAATCATACCCGTTACGGTACCAAGTAAGCCCAACAATGGTGCGACCATGGCAATGATTTTCAACAAGGATAAGCCGCTATTGATCTTCGGCGTTTCTTTAAGGATGGCTTCGTCCAGTTTCAGTTCGAGGCTTTCTGTATCTGCTGACTTGTTGTCCTGTGCCGCTTGCAATACGCGGCCTAACGGGTTGTTTGTCTTAATCTCGTCGCGCTTCAGTTGGCTACGCATTTTCGTCGAGGTGAAGTTCAATGCTAGAAATCGCCATAGGGCAACCAGTAGGGCAAACGCGCCCACGCAGGTGATGATGTAACCCACCTGGCGGCCTTGATGCCAACGCTCTTTAAGTGTTGGTGTGTTAATAATTGCTTTCAAAAACCCACCGCCCGCGGCGCCCGTTGGATCGACCCCGATAGGCGTGGCACCATCGATAGAAGCTTGTAATGCCGACGCATTAGCCGCTAATCCGACCGGCTGGCGGGGTAGGACAGAAACGCTGCGAGTATCGGCGTCGTACGCGAGGTAGTCGCCGCCGGATAACAAATTGAATAGCCCAATTCGCACAATTTCTCGTTCCGCTTCGGTACCGACTTGGGCGTTATATTTCACAACCCGTGCAGATTCAGTCAGTTCGCGATGCATCTCAAACCATACCTGTTCGATTTCTTCGAGCGTGGGGAGGTCGGTATCGCTGTTCATTTTTTTGATTAAATCAGCAAGAAATTTTTCGCGGTCGGGAAACTGACTGGTTGTGATTGAGCTTTGGAAGCGGCTGCGCATGTCGCCCGCAGCTCCGGTTAAATGACCGAACAACTCTTTCAGCGATCCTAAGCGTTCGTCCCGCTGTTGACGCTTTTCTTCTACCAATAATTCATTTTCGTTGAAACGCTGTTCTAATGTGGCGCTCTTCGTTTCCAGTGCCGCAACCTCAGCCATTGCTGCGCGAATTTTAGTTTCCTGTTCAGCCTTTTCAGAAAGAAACGCTTGTTCGCGAGCTTTATTTGCGGCGGCGTCTTTGGCCCGCCCCTGGCGAACTTGTTGTAATAGCTGCTGCAACGACAGTTTTTCGTCGGCCATCACATTTACCGGGCCAACGACGGCAAGCGTTAGAAAAATGACTAAGGCATGATTCAATAATTTTTTCATTGTGCTGCCTCCGGCGCTGCGATCGGCAGAGTGACAATATTGATTGAAGCCTGTTTCTTCGCCATTTTAATGCCGTTGCGAATGGGGTTCCGGTAGGTCACATTATCTAAAATCTCCCAGGTATTAGTACTCGCATCCCAACGAGCAGAAATCGTCGTGTCTTTGGTTTGGCAAACCATCGCTATTCGTCCGACTCGGAGTACGTCAACTTCGTGCTCCGTCCCGTTTAACGTAACGATATCTTGAAAGCTATCAATCTTACGCCCGTATTCATTCTCAATTTGGTAGGCTTCAATTACCTGGCGGAATTTTTCTGCGACGTCCACATCTGCCGCCACTAGGTTCTCTTTAATGAAAGCGATTCGTTCTTGACGTTCCGATGTATTGAAGGGCAAATCAACGTCCACAAATTTCTCTAGACTGTCAGCCATGCGGGTGACCAAGGGTGCCATTTGCCGTTCGATTAGCGATACTTGACTAATAGAAGCGTCAAAGCGGGTAATCAAATCATCTTGGCTGGCAACTTGAGTCGTTAACTGCTCGTTATATTGTTTTAGGCCGTCAATTTGTTTTTCCAACGCTTGGTATTGGATGAGGCGTTCTTGCGCGCCTTCAACAATCTTGTCGATGCGTTTTTGCGACTGTTCCGCTTCAACGAGCTTTTGCTCACCTTCCTGCTGGATTTGGTTTAGCGTTTGCGCCGTGATATTTGTTGTTGCGCATAAACCAAGAGAGCCCAACGTGACAATGGCTAATTTAATTATTTCTAAGTTCTTCATTCGGCTTAGACCTTATTCGTCGTTTTTCTGTTGAATTGTTTATTGAAAGCGATTGACCTTGGGGTTCACATATACAGCGGGTACCTAGACACAGTTCTAAGCTGCAGTGCCTTTGTCGGGAATCTTTCGCAGTGATGTTTTATCCAAGGTGTGACTATTGATTACTTTAAACCTAAAATATTTTTAACAAAAGTGCTCACGGTGATAACGGGAGTGCGTACCATCCAGCGCGTTCAAGTTAACCCAACGTAAGCCGTTTCAATCACGTGGCCCAAAGGTGGTCCGAGCCGTAAATTTGTGCGTTCCTCTTCATCCGCACAATCGCCATTAGGCCTTCATTGCTTTGCGTTATTTTGGTTTCGAAGCCACGGCAGAGTCTGGGTGATCGTCGCCTGGCTGTGATGTTCCTAATAGGCGGTAAGATACTAACATGAATAGAATTTGTCGCGCACCGCTTGCCGGGATTTTTCCCTCAAAGGGCCCCCAGCCAATGCCTGATTTTTCACGGTATCTGCCGAGCAAGGGTTGCGAATGCTAGCGCTTTTCGAGTGCGGTACTCTGCGGCGAACCGAGTCTTAAGTGCGGCGGGTCACGCGTAAATTATCGTCACGAGTCCGGAAATATCTCGCAAAAATGGCAAGCGCCGAGCGGGCGCGGTAATTTTTCAGGTTAGCCTTTGCAGCATGGCGCTACACTTTTGCTTGGTGATAAGGAAACAGCCATGGCAGAAAACGATGACAATGACGACCTGCAATGGGTCGTGAAAAGGCAACAAGCTAAAATTAAACGTCTGGAACGCCAGCGCGACTACTTCAAACGGCGTTTTACCGCAGCGCGTCAAGCGGTGAAGTGGTTCGAAAGTCGTTATCGCCGTGGGTGGAGAGATTCTTACGGCACCTAAATGGCGCATCCGCGCCGAACCGGGCCGTGACGTGAGTTAATTCCAGCTAGAAAGCGGTTTTCTAGCGATGACATTGGATTCTGTGCTGTCACTTCTGTGGACCCATACTTTATAATCCCTCGCACGATCAGAGAAAGCCTAACGAGAGAAGAGAGGATCAGCTATGGGTGCGAGTCAGACTTTAGATGCCGTGGTTGTCGGTGCGGGTGTCGCCGGTCTTTATCAACTATATCAATTGCGTGAGCAAGGCCTGAATGTGAAGCTTGTCGATACCGCAACCGATGTGGGTGGTACTTGGTATTGGAACCGATACCCAGGTGCGCGGTTCGACTCCGAAGGCATCATTTACCAGTACCTCTTCTCAGAGGATTTGTATAAGGAATGGAGTTGGAGCGAGCGCTTCCCAGGTCAGCCCGAGATCGAACGCTGGTTGCAGTGGGTCACTGAAAAGCTTGATTTGCGTAAAGACATCCAGTTCACCAGCACGGTAACGACGGCTAAATTCAACGAGGACACGCAACGCTGGTCGGTTGAAATCAACGGCGAAGACACCATTGATGCGCAATTTCTAATTAGTTGTACTGGCATGTTGTCAGCACCGCTCGACAATCAATTTAAGGGCCAGGAAACTTTCAAAGGCCAAATTTTTCATACCGCCAGATGGCCGAAAGAAAAAGTTGATTTTGCCGGTAAGCGAGTCGGCATGATTGGAATTGGCGCGACCGGTATTCAAGTGATCCAAAGTATCGCAAAAGATGTTGGCCACATGAATATTTTCATTCGAACGCCTCAATACGTTAACGCGATGCGCAATCCGAAATTTTCCGATGAGGAGGTTCAGGCGTACAAAAAAGATTTCGGCAACATGAAGGAGTGGATACCGCACACCTTCAGTGGCTTTAACTTCGATTCTGAAAACGGAAATTGGGCAGACCATACCCCAGAGCAGCGCCAGGCTTGTTTGGAAGAGAATTGGGAGCATGGTTCGCTTAAATTGTGGCTCGCTTCGTACATGGAATTATTTTTCGACGAAGACGTTAATGAGCAGGTATCCGAATTCGTGCGCAACAAAATGCGTGAACGCTTAAAAGATCCCAAGCTATGTGAGTTGTTGATCCCAACCGATTACGGTTATGGCACGCATCGGGTACCGTTGGAAAACAATTACCTTGAGGTCTACCTGCAAGATAACGTTGATGCGATCAGCGTTAAAGATAATCCGATCGAGAGCATCGTGCCTGAAGGGATAAAACTTGCAGACAGCACCGTCTACGAATGCGATATAGTCATCATGGCAACGGGTTTTGATGCGGGTTCTGGCGCGCTGACTCGCATGAATATCCAAGGTCGCGATAGCCGCTCATTAAAAGATCAATGGAATGATGAAATCCGCATTGCCTATGGACTTGCGATTCACGGTTACCCTAATCTATTTACCACTGGTGCGCCCTTAGCGCCATCCGCGGCGCTTTGTAACATGACAACTTGTTTGCAACAGCAAACCGAATGGATCTCCGGCTGTATTAACTACGCACGAGATAAGGGTGCAACGACAATCGAAGTATCTGAGGAACTTCAAGACGAATGGGTAGAGCACCATGACGAAATCGCAAACGCTACCTTGCTGACGAAAACTGATTCTTGGTACATGGGGTCGAATGTGGACGGTAAACCCCGACGTTTGTTGTCTTATGCGGGCGGTGTAGGTACTTATCGTGAAAAATGCGATGAGCTTGCGGACAGCGGCTATCGTGGTTTCAACATGCAGTAATTCGAATCTGAATTAGAACAGTCGTCTATCGAAATCGATAATCCTTGCTACTTTGCGGGTGACTAAAAGGGCACCCGCAAAGTACTTTTCTTTCAGCTGAACTACTTTCGCCAGTAATTGTTGGCTGCTGCGATTGTTTCAAACTCGATCGCAATAGCCTGCGCAGCAGCGATTAGCGTGCTGCCTTTATGCGCGTATTCCTTCCGTACTTTTTTCTTGACGGCCGGATCGGACTGCATCTCCCCGTTCGACTTTCTAGCTAATTTAATTGCCAGCTGCCGACCTTCGTTTGGTGGCACTGTGGAATCGACAAAAACTCGTGATGAGATTCTCAAGATCCTGCAGCGCAGACCGCGCGCAGATGCAGAAATCGCGGAGCAACTCGCCATCACACCCGCCGGCATCCGAATGCATTTGAATTATCTCGAACGTGAAGGATATATCCTTCGACGAGAGCTGCTTAGGCGCGGCACGGGGCAGCCAGCGATTGTCTACGGAATTTCGGAAGAGTCCGAAGATGCTTTTTCTTCAGCTTATAGGCCTATGCGGGTCAAGATGCTTAGCTGTTTGCCCGACACGATGTCGGCGAAGGAGTTGAAACAGTTGATGACGAAAGTCGGAACGCAAATGGCCCAGGGCGCTCCCCACGCTGGCCGAACTTTACGAGATCGCATTCAAGCCACAGTTGATTGCTTGGAAGGTCTTGGCGCGCAGATTGATATCGCGACGTAACAACGAAATGTCAGTATGACGAGTTACGCGTGTCCGTTAGCGTCTGCAGTCCGATGTCGCCCAGAAGTCTGTGGTGCGGTGAAAGCGCTTATCGCTGAGGCGACTAAATCGAAAGTTTTAGAGCAGTGTTAGAGACACGAATCGTCACTGGTTTGCAAATTGATCGTGTTAGATGCGGCTTAGAATTATTCGGATGTCTTGGGATTCCTAGCTTTCCTTTGCCCCCGATAGACAAGCCTTGATACTAACTCGGATCGTTAAACAAACTATCTAAGCATTTTTGCCGGCATCACGTCTGGCCCGCATTGCAGCGCGTTCGGCGCGTCGTTCCTCGCCCTTTATTCGCAATTCTTCCGAATTCTCCGGTCCGACGTACATAAAATTCCTTTTCCAGTCGAAGTCGCCTGGCCATTCGACATTGGATTGAACCTGATCACCCGGTTTTGTTGCGTCCTGGAGCAACCGTAATGCGGTCGCGAAAAGCGCTGCCTGTGAATCCAAATGGAAAGGAATGCCACACGGGTTACCTAAAGGAAAATCGGAGAACACGAACCTTGGTGCGCCACAATATTGCAAAATATCTTGCGCCGACCCCAGAATGACTGTGGCAATGCCGTTTTCCTCAAGCGCGCGGGCAGTCAGACACACGGTCTGATGGCATACCGGTCACAATGGAACCAGAAGGGCGACATCGACTTTATCTTTTATACATTGTTCGACGATATTAGGTGCATCTCTGTTTATTGTTTCCCTGTAGCTGTAGTTGGTGGGGACGCAATAGTAGTGTTCGGCGATTGAGCCAATTTCTGTGTTATTTACACTTTTTTCCAGCTGTTTAAGCGGAAAATAAGTTTCGCGATCGTCTGTGTTGGTCGCGTCGCGGTCCCAAAATAGGTATTCCGTCGAAAAATTCTCAGGCGCCGAGGCTATTTGGCCAATATGTAAACGCCGCGTCTCGGGCGTATAGGTGTTATCGGGCATGGCAGTTGTCACGATGGTCGCCCGACAATTAGCCAATGGTTTGGACAATGGGGTAAACGGGACGCCCTCCGCTTCGAACCAGCGATAGGGTTTATCGAATCCCTGGGCCTCGTAATATTCACGCGAGCGGTTGATATATCTAACAAAATTGCTGTCTGACATGGAATTTTTCATTTTTGGGATTTAACCAGTATAAG
>JBCCFA010000084.1:0-12130 GCA_039029975.1 Pseudomonadota bacterium | reverse complement strand
CTATCGGCAGATTAACCAACCGCTTGCTCAGGCTTATGAGTCGGCATCGGCAGATCTAGTTGATAACTTGCTCGCAGACGACGGCGTTGAAGGCGTGAATGCATTCGTGGAAAAACGCCCGCCTAGTTGGCGATAATTCTGACGTTGACGCAAAAGTAAAATCTATTATCCAACCCCCTCCAAACACAATAACAAACAGGACACTGAACGATGACCGCTAGTTCGAATAATCCTTATGAGCATAATCTCGATCAAGTGGCAGCGAACCATGTTCCGTTGTCCCCGCTAAGTACGGTCGCCCGCGCCGCATCCGTTTATCCTGACCGACTTGCCGTCGTACATGGGGATCGCGAATTCACTTGGACTGAAACGTTCGAGCGTTGTCGGAAGTTGGCTTCGGCGCTCGAGAAGCGCGGCATTGGTATGGGCGACACCGTTGCCGTGGTGGCAACAAATATACCGGCATTTTATGAAGCACTATTTGGCGTGCCAGCCTGTGACGCCGTAATTAATCCAATCAATATTCGCCTGGATGCCGACGCAATCGCATTTATTCTCGATCACGGCGAAGCGAAGGTGTTGTTGGTTGACACCGAATTTGCACCGGTCGTTGCCGAGGCCCTTAAGAAATGTGAAGCAAATCCACTAGTTATCGATATCGCTGATGCGGATGCACCGTGTCACGATCGATTGGGTGACATTGAATACGAAGATTTCATTAACGAAGGTGACGCTAGCTACGAGTGGACGTTGCCAAGCGACGAATGGCAAGCGTTGGCACTTTGCTATACCTCTGGCACAACAGGTAATCCCAAAGGCGTGGTCTACCACCATCGCGGTGCGTACTTAAATGCAATCGGCAATATCATGGCGTGGGGCATGGGCCACAATCCGACCTACTTATGGACCTTACCGCTGTTTCATTGTTGCGGCTGGTGTTTTCCATGGTCAGTCGCCATGCAAGGCGGCACAAACGTTTGTTTGCGACGGATCGCGGCTAACGATATCTACGACGCCATCGCAATGCGCAAAGTTACACACTTTTGTGGCGCACCAATAGTTTTGAATTTCATCGTCAATGCCAGTGCCAGCGAAAAGCAGCCCCTACCAGGCGAAATCCATGTCATGACAGCCGGCGCCGCGCCGCCAGCCGCCATTTTAAATGCCATGGCCGAACAAGGTTTCAAAGTGACTCACACTTACGGTTTAACTGAAACCTATGGACCTGCGGTATTTAATGCGTATCAGGAGAGCTGGGAAGGATTATCTAACTTAGAGCTTGCCGAAATGCGCATCCGCCAAGGGGTGCGTTACAACGTGCTTGAAGATTTAGATGTTATTGATCCACAGACCATGCAACCTGTCCCGCGTGACGGCGAGACCATTGGTGAAATTATGTTCAAGGGTAACGTTGTGATGCGCGGCTACCTTAAGAATGAAAACGCCACGAATGAATCTTTGTCAGATGGCTGGTTTCACTCTGGCGACCTCGGTGTGATGCATCCTGAGAATTACATCCAAATTAAAGATCGTTCGAAGGACATTATTATTTCAGGCGGCGAGAATATTTCATCGATTGAGGTCGAGGAAGTCCTTTACAAACACCCAGATATTCTCGAAGCCGCAGTTGTTGCTCGACCGGATGAGAAATGGGGCGAGACGCCTTGCGCCTTTGTGACAATGAAACCGGATGCGCCGAGCCGCACGGAAGAGGAAATCGTTGCTTATTGCCGCGACAATATCGCGCATTTTAAAGCGCCAAAAACCATTGTCTTTTGTGACCTACCGAAAACGGCGACGGGCAAGATTCAGAAATTCAAACTGCGCGTGCGCGCGGATGAGATGGGCTCTTTAACCTAAGCGCCGGTGAACAATTGCTCAACCGCGGGCAAGATTAGTTTTTGGGATTACTGAAATAGCCAAGGCGATCGCGCCTTGGTTTTTGCTTCGTAGGCGCGAATAGCGTCAGCCGATTCGAGCGTCACGCCAATATCGTCTAATCCGTTAATCAAGCGCTCGCGCAAGCCCGGGTTGAAATCGAAACCAAATGTTTCACCACTTGGAGTAGATACAAACTGTTCAACTAAATCTACGGTTAGCTCATAACCCGGCGACGCCAAAACTTCCTCGAATAATTTGTCAACAATTTTCGAATCGAGTGCCACTGGCACCAGGCCATTTTTGCAGGAGTTGCTGTAGAAGATATCGGCATAACTTGGTGCGACCAGCGCTCGAATACCAAAGTCGAACAATGACCACGGCGCATGTTCTCGCGAAGAACCGCAACCAAAATTATCGCGCGCGAGCAGCACCTGAGCGCCCTGATAGCGCTCGTGATTTAGCACGAAATCTTTGTTAATCGGCCGGTTCGAACAGTCTTGGTCGGCTTCGCCTTTGTCTAAGTAGCGCCACTCGTCAAACAAGTACTGGCCAAACCCCGTCCGCTTAATCGATTTTAAGAATTGCTTGGGTATGATCGCATCAGTATCGACGTTCGGACGATCGATAGGTAAGACCAAACCCGTCAATTTTGTAAATGCTTCCACGTTTATACCTCTCTCACGTCAACGAAATGGCCAGCAATACCCGCAGCGGCCGCCATCGCGGGGCTAACTAAGTGGGTGCGGCCGCCTCGGCCTTGCCGCCCTTCGAAATTACGGTTTGAGGTTGAGGCACAGCGCTCCCCTTCGGAAAGCTGATCTTCGTTCATGCCTAAACACATTGAACACCCGGGTTCGCGCCATTCGAAACCAGCCTCAGTAAATATTTTATCTAGCCCTTCTCGCTCCGCTTGCTGCTTTACGATGCCCGAGCCGGGTACCACCATCGCTAGTTTCACGTTATCAGATTTGCGTTTGCCATTGACTACCGCAGCGGCCGCGCGCATATCTTCAATTCGGGAGTTGGTGCACGAACCAACAAACACTTTGTCTACCGCTATATCCTCAATCCGGGTGCCGGGTTCAAGGTCCATATAGGCCAACGCGTTTTGCATACCAATTCTTTTAGTTTGGTCAGACTCATCTTCCGGGTTAGGCACCTGATCGTTCACGCCAACGACCATCTCTGGTGAAGTACCCCACGTGACTTGCGGTGAAATGCTCGCTGCATCTATGTCGATGGATTTATCGAACACCGCGTCGTCGTCTGAGTAAAGTTGCCGCCACTGTTGTACCGCGACATCCCATAGATCCCCTTTGGGTGCGAAAGGTTTGCCGCGCACGTAATCAAGTGTTTTGTCGTCCACAGCCACTAAGCCCGCGCGCCCCCCGGCCTCGATGGACATATTGCATACCGTCATCCGTTCTTCCATCGACAAATCGCGAACCGCTTGGCCGGAGTACTCCAGTGTGTGGCCGGTTGCGCCGGCGGTGCCAATATGCCCAATTATGGCGAGGATTAAATCTTTACCGGTGATACCAGCAGGTAGATCACCGACCACATTAATGCGCATGTTTTTGGCTTTACGAAACACCAAACATTGTGTCGCCAAACAATGCTCTACTTCTGAACTTCCGATGCCGAAAGCAAGTGCGCCTAGTGCGCCGTTTGTGGCGGTATGAGAATCGCCGCAGACGATAGTCATGCCGGGCAAGCACCAACCCTGTTCCGGGCCTGTGACATGGACGATACCTTGACGAGGCTCGCCGATATCGAAATGGGTTATCGCATGCGTTTTGCAGTTTTCGGCCAGCGTATCGAGCTGTAATTTTGCGATCGGGTCATTAATAATGTGTACGTCTTTGGTCGGCACATTGTGATCTGATACCGCCTTGGTTGCGTCGGGTCGCCAGGGTTTCCGACCCGCCATCCGAAGTCCCTCAAATGCCTGTGGCGTGGTCACCTCGTGAATAATGTGGCGGTCGATGTAAATGAGCGTGGTTCCATCGTCAAATTCTTTGACAATGTGTGCGTCCCATAATTTGTCATATAAGGTTTGTGCGGCCATCTTGTCTTACCGTGCCTAGCTGGTTTGTGAATGGGCGGCGCGGCTTACCCCGCGCCCAATCGATCGCTAATTTTATCATCATTGACCGTCTGCAAGACCGCTAAACCGCGCTAAGCATTCGATTTGGCCGATCAGCTCAAAGAAAATTGCTTGGAACTTGCCAAACATTTCGCGGTCTAGAGAGGCATATCCACGCGGTATGGCGTCTGGGCTTCAGCAAAACTCAAGCATCTGAGATAAAATACCGGTCAGAATTTAGAACGCACCCCGAAAAGGCTCAGGAGCCCGACTCGATCATGAAAATCCGCTCAATATTCCTCGCAATCGCACTGTTATTCAGTACCAACGCGCTAGCAGACTTCAACGATGGCGTGGTTGCCCTCATGATGGGCGATTACGACAAGGCGGTGCAAATTTTGATGCCACTCGCCGAAACCGCAGATCATGCCTACGCGCAGTATTTTGTGGGCCGCATGTTCGCCGGCGGCCAAGGCGTGGAACAAGACTATGACGCGGCGGCCAAATGGTACCGTAAAGCTGCGGAAAAAGGCGTCGGTGACGCACAGTATCGGCTTGGAAGCCTCTATCAGAAAGGCCGCGGCGTACCGAAAGATATGGAATACGCTTATGGCTGGTATTCGGTCGCTGCGCACTTGGGCAACGCTAAGGCTAAAGATGCGCAACAAGTCTCCGCTTCGAACTTAAACGATTCAGAGATGAAAGCAGCGCAGAATCTGTCGGAAGATCTCATTCAGAAGTATGGCAAAATTCCGAAGGAAACGAGCCGTATTCAATAGGCAGCTGCTTAGACCAGCTGATTGACAAACTTACCCTTGTAGATCGATTGCGGCGCTCCACCCATTTGCACAATCATTGCAAATAGCAAATCCCTGGGATTCCCAGAGCCTTTGCTAGAGCCAACTTCCAGTCGCGGTTCAAACCCGAATTCAGGAGCGGGTTTGGTGTCTGCACCAGACCGAGACCGCTGAGCACCAATAAGACGTGCAGTCGAATCGTCGGCGACGCCGAGGCCTGTGCTTCTCCGATCGTTCGGACGCTCATTAAACCGGCTCGGTATGGATGACCAAATTCCTACCGACAAGCTGTTAAAACCTCAATCACGCTATCTAACTCACCGAATCTCAGCATCATCACTAATGGGCGCGTGCTGCTGTTGAATATTAACACCCGCAAAATACCGCTTCTTTCGCCAATAAATCGATCCCAGCCTGTCAGTGTAGACTGGAGAAATGATAAATTCTCCAATCTTTTTAACTACTTAACTTGAAAAGACAGGTATTCGACAGCTCTCTTGAGCGAACTGTCAGTGATGTGTCGCCGTTGAAGCATAATGCCCTGGCTTGGATTAACCGCAACCAACGGAAGAGCTCGTTATCGACACCGCAAGCGGCCAAGTCGCACGATTGGGACAAATAGTTAAAATTTGATATTCCCATCCTCGCCGCAGCAAACACCAGCTATAATTCAATGGCATAGCCAATTTTCTTCACGCTCGCGATAGCCTCTATGGCCAACCTTCAAAGGTCACCCGCTGCGGCGTACGCATCAATTCGGCTAAAAGAATGGGGAAAGTCACAAGCCAAGGTTCATGGCGCCGGTGCCATAATTTTGGCTGATGAAAAATCTGAACAAGTCGATCCAATGAATTCGAAATGGCCAATAATTCGTCTAATTTAGCGATCGTTTTCGCCGATATAAACGGCAGCACGCGCCTGCATGAAATTTTGGGCGATGCCGCTGCTCGTGCCAAAGTCGCTGGGTGCCTCGAACTTCTCAGCGACGTCGTAGGTCGCTACGACGGCACCGTTATTAAGACCATCGGTGACGAGATCATGTGCACGTTCCCTTCGGCGGAAGCCGCTGCTAACAGCGCCTGTGAAATGCAGGAAGTCATGGATGATGAGGTGACTGAACACACGGATTCAGGCCCTGTGTCTCTCACACTGCGAGTCGGTTTTCATTTCGGGCCGGCTATCCACGAAAACAACGATGTGTTTGGCGATGCGGTCAACGTGGCGGCGCGAATGGCGTCTATGGCGAAAAGTGGGCAAATCATTACAACGCAAGAAACGGTCGACGAACTCTCCGGGATAATGAAAGCGAGCTCTCGATTTATCGACAGAGCGCCCGTGAAAGGTAAGAAGGAAACGATGGATATTTGCGAGATACTCTGGCAGCAGGAAGATATCACGCGTATGTCGACCGGTGCGGTGAACGATTCTGAGCAAGAGTCGGCCAAACTCACCCTCTCCTATCAAGACGAAATCCTGACCGTCGATGAAAATCGTACCCAAGTTGTCCTTGGTCGGAGTAAAACAACCGATCTAGCCGTAAACGAAAGCTTAGCGAGCCGACAGCACGTGAAAATAGAGCGACGGCGAGGCAAATTTTTTATTGTTGACCAGAGCACCAACGGCACTTACATCTCTCAGGACGGTGCGTTTTCTTTCCTGCGACGGGAGGAGATGCCGCTTGGGGAAAATGGCGAAATAAGTCTCGGGCGGTCTTTCAAAGATCAACCAAAAGATGTTGTACGGTTTGAAACTGAGTTGTAAGCGCGTCAGCGAAGCAACCATACCTGTACTGCTCCGCAAGGCACGGGCCTCGGCGATCCCGAATTGCTGTCACCGATCCAAACCTCTGCCGAGTTAGTCCGATGAGTACTATCCGTCTCGATTCTTATTCGCGCACGAATCCCGGCAACGTGCGAGAAATCAACGAAGACGCATATTTTTCTCAACCAGATTTAGGTATTTTTGCGGTCGCGGATGGCATGGGAGGCCACAGTGCAGGCGATGTGGCCAGTAACAAACTCGTTTCAGCCCTCGCCAAAATCAAAAAAGCCAAAAAGCTTAGCGAGCTAGTTGAGTTCGTGGAATACCATGTACTAAACGTCAATAAAGAATTATTTGAACTGGGTCGACAAAATCAAAATATTTGCGGTTCGACATTGGTCGCCCTGCTGGTGGTTGAAAATTTCTGTGCCTATGTTTGGGCGGGCGATTCGCGACTTTACCGCCTGCGCGATGGAAAACTATTGCAACTCACCACAGACCACACGCAAACAGAGCTATACATTGAAATGGGGCTCATTGAAAAAAAAGACGCAGAAAAATTTGAGTCACGCAATCGAATTACGCGTGCCGTTGGCGCGGCAGAGCATCTAGTGCTCGACGTAGAAGTTGAAGAACTTAGGACCGGTGATAGATTCCTTTTGTGTTCCGACGGTCTTGATAAGCATCTTGATCACAACGATATTGAGCAACTGTTAGGAAAGGACTCTCCGGAGAACGTCTCGAAAATTCTTGTTGAAACGGCGCTCAAGCGCGGTGGAAACGACAACGTCACTGTCTGCATTGTTGATGTTTAATCCGAAAACAATAAGCAGATTGTATAGCGTTAGATTCGCTCGCAATCATGGCCGACTTTAAAACGGCATTAATCGCGCTTTCCAATAGCGAGGTCACCTACGGACAGATCGAGGACAATATTGGCAAAATCCTCAATCGTAATCCCGCGCTTGCCATTGAAATCCTCGAACAACTCCAAGACGCTTACAATGCCGGCATCATTGGCCCAGAACGGCTCGCGCAGTTCAAATCCTACGTTACTCAGCTGAGCTCACGGGAAAACCCAGAAATCACGATTGCCCATGAGGCCCGAGCCGCGGTGGCACCAAGCGGTGATATCGACTTAGCCCTGGATTTTGATTTAAGTCCGGTCACCGAGAGCCCTAAAACGCCGCATTCGGACAAAGGCAGTACTGATACGAGCTGGCCGGATGGAAAATCTAAAAAGTCCCGTCGTGGTAAAGGGCAAAAAATTGAGCCTGGCACGATCATTCGCAGCCGTTTTCAACTCGATAAAATTCTTGGCGTTGGCGGCATGGGTACAGTATTTCGCGGCCGCGATTTGATCAAAGTTGAAGCGCGCGACAAAAATCCCTATGTGGCGCTCAAGATCTTAAACGAAGATTTTAAAGATCACCCCGACGCGTTTATCGCGCTTCAACGCGAGGCGAGCCGCCAACAAAAACTCGCTCATCCAAACATTACCACCGTTCACGATTTCGATCGGACTGAAGACGGCACTTTTTACCTCACCATGGAACTCCTTGAGGGAGAACCGCTAAATAAATACATCAAGAAAGTCGTCAAACCGCAAAAAGGATTACCTTTCGACCAGGCATTTTCCATGATCGAAGGCTTGGCAAAGGCCCTGATCTACGCACACGAACACGACATCGTGCACTCAGATTTCAAACCAGGGAATTGCTTTGTCACGACCGATGGCACAATGAAAGTGTTAGATTTTGGGATTGCGCGCGCCGTAAAAACCCCCGGTCAAACTGATAACTCAGATAAAACGGTGTTTGATCCTGGAAAGCTCGGCGCCTTAACACCACCCTACGCCAGCGTCGAAATGTTGGAGGAACAAGAACCCGACACTCGCGACGATATTTACGCACTTGCCTGCGTTGCGTACGAGTTGCTCACCGGTAAACACCCGTTTAATAAGCTTCGCGCGACAACCGCAAGAGACAATGAGCTGATTCCCGTGCCGGTGAAAGGACTGACGAAAGCGCAGAACAAAGCTATCGTGCGCGGACTCGGGTTCACACGAGAGACACGCAGCCAAACAGTCGGGGAGTTCTTAGAAGAACTGCGCGGGAAACCCGCGAAGTTTGGCAACCCATGGATCACGATTCCCTCGGTCGCCGTGATTCTTGCTGCGGTTGCGGTTTTCCCATTGGTTGGTTTAATTCAAGAACGGGAGGTAAGTAGGCTAATTAACGAAATTAAATCTGGTGAGCCAGAAAGAGTCGAGGCGACCCTCAATACCTTACGCAATGATCAATCCAATGGTGATCGCACAGATCGCATTATTGTTGCAACCCGTAACGAAATACTTAGCTACTACGATTTAAAAATTGCGGCCAAGGTCAATGTCTCTGAACGTCAACTCGACCTTGCGGGCGCGATGACTTTGATCCAAGAAATTGAAGATTTCGCGGTGTTTTCCGACTCAACCCAGGTTGCCGCCTGGCGACAAAGAGTTCGAACAACAAAGAGTAATCTGCTGAATCAGAAAACGGCGGCGTTCGAAGAGGCGATACTCGCCGACAAACTGCTTGACCTAGATGATCAAACGAACGATGTGCATGACATATTGCGCGTTACCGAACCGCTATCGCCTAAATTACATCAAAGTTTAGTCTTACGACTACCGGGTGCTTATGCTGCTGCGATCCAGCGTGCAATTATCAATCAAGAATTTGAGAGGGCTGTTTCCTTGAGTCAAGCAGCCTTGAAAGTGGCGCCGGAAGATCCTTATTTAAAAGATCTCGTCGATAAGATTGCCGGCGCTCAAGAACGTACACAGATCGAACGACAGCTCGATGCCTCACTCGGACGAATTCGAGACGCCATGGCTGTTGGCACCCAGTTAGCTGACTTCCAAGTTATTCAAGACGATGTGGAACAGATAGCGTTTTATCAACCACAAGCGCCCGTTCTTGCCGAGCTATCAACTACGGTCGAAACCCTTGCCGCAGCCATGCTTAGCCCCTCCCACGAAGCGAGTGAGCAAATACGTCCGCCCGAAGACTCAAATAGTTATGAGGTATTGTTCAATGCCCTCGGCCTGAATGAAGTGGCGAGGCAATATCGCGAATTACTCACTGGGACCGAAAAAAATCTTGCTGAGGTTTTTGACCAATTGCGCACCGCTATTCTTGATCAAAATTTCGATATTAACTCAGCTCAGGTTGCCGAAACTTTGGCAGCTTTACCAAATATTGATGCCCAACATCCGAAATACCGCGCATCTTTGGAAATGCTATCGCAATGGGTCTTAAAAAAAGCACGCCGCGCTCGTTCGCTAGGCGACTTGGACGCGGCGCAGGCCGACATTGATGCGTTGGTTGCGCTCATTAACAATCGTATTCCGCTTCGCAAGATTGGTGATGAACAACAAATTCTTTTGGCGTTGCGAAATAATAACGCGGTCCATTACGCCCAAAACTCGGAAGAGCAAAGCGCCCAATTTGATCGTCAGTCCGCAGAGCTCGCCGATATTCTAGTGCAGGCACCAATTAACGAAAACGAGTTGAGCCTGTTACTCAATGCGTATGATTCCTTGGCGGCCACTGACCCAGCTTCGTCCCGTTTAGGGCAGTTCGAGAAAAACGTGATTGAAAATGCGCAAACCGCCTACCGCGCGGCACTAGTAGAGGAAAAACCTGCCCGTGCCTTAGAGCTGCTGCGAATGGTACTCATACATTTCCCAGAAGACGGCGAAACTTATAAAACGTATTTAGACGTTTCTAAAGTAGCTAGGGATTCATCATTCAGTGCACGCGATAGCGAAACGGCAGCGTTCAAACAGGAACTTGTCGATTTGATCGAACAAAACACTGGCGATCGCACTTGGAGTCAAAAAGTCGAGCAAGTTTTCCTAAAGCTAACGCGACTCATGGCAACGGAACCGCAATGGCTTAATGAGCAGCGTAGTATCATCGCGCAATCATTCCTAACGCAAGCGTCGACCCAGCTCGAGGCGAACGCCGTATCGCGGGCGGCGAATTTATTGCACCGTGCTAACCCATATCTCGCCAACAACGCCGAGGCGACGAAACTACGCGCCGCGTTAGATGCTGCCCAGCAGAATTTCCTAATCGAACATCGAATACGAGAACGAGATGCCCGACTCATGGGGTTAAGACAGGATTTTGAAAACAACATAGAGTCGCTCGACACTAAAAACGCTACACGATCCTTCACGCGATTACGACAAGCGGCGCCAACGGATGACACCTTTGTTAGAGAACAAGCCCCTCGACAACTTGCCGCCGCCTATATACAAAGCGCCGAAGAAGCACTGCAGCGAGATGATCGATACAGAGCCCAAGAAATTCTGGATACCGCCGTTTCGATTTTGCCGAGCGAAAGCGCACTTCAAGAAGCACGACAACGAATCCTCAATCTCTCCAAAGATTCCTCGCTGAGTCCCCAGCCTAATTTACTTGGCGAATTCGATGTGGCGTCTGCGCTGACTCAAATTCGTGAGATAAAACGCATAAATTCTCGTGTTTTTTTCGAACAAAAATCAACGTGGGCAGCAACGATCGCAGAACGTGTACGGCAACTCAGTGGCGACGGAGATACCGATACATCAGGTCTTGTGACCGAAGCACAAGAAATATTCATTGACGAGCCGCAAATCCAATCGCTGATCGCGAATGTTGGTCACCGGATTCGACAGATTAACCCTGCTAAGGAAATCGCCTTAATGCAGGAGTCGGGACAGCTAAGCAAAGCGCGGCGGTTGCTTGATGCATTATCCAAATCCGAACGCAACGAAGTTAGATACACAAATCTCATTGCCCAACAACAACAGCGAATGGAAATTGCGCGCGAGCACTTTGCGGAGTTCAGGCGACTATTGCGGATCAACGAACGAGAAGAAGGCCGAGCGGCACTAGAGAAAGCGCTAAAGATTTGGAACGATAATGAAACGTTCTTAAACGAGTACAGACAAATCGAAGAGCGCGCCAGTCTTGCTATTCCTAATGAACTTGAAACGACTGGCGTTGGCGCTAGCCAACATGATGCCCACTGTTTGCATAAGCTTGCAGGCTTAGGCAAACGCGTCGACGGCACTTGTTACGATATGCTCTCGCCAACTAGCCGTGGCCCGTTGCTCGTCGTTATTCCTGCTAAAGAAGGCAGCTCTGGAAAATTCGCCATCGGGAAATTTGAAGTGACGGTGGGCGATTTCAATTCATTCTGTCGAGATAGTGACATCTGTACCCCAGATACGGAAACGCCAAATAACGTTGCGAAAAACAATATCGGTAAAGATGAAATCAACGCTTATCTCGCATGGCTTAGTAAAAAAACACAGCAAGCTTATCGAATACCCACCCCGAACGAATGGCAATATGCGGCTAGCGCAAACGGTCTGCAACCAGTTAAAGATGCAAATTGCAAGTCTTTAAAAATTTGAAAAGAGGTTGCGAGTGATAAATTGGTGTAATGAATTACCTTTGTTTTCGTGTTCTTTTGTTTAATTCTGCGTGGAATTTTATTGATCGTAAAATTATAATGACTACTTTCAAAAAACATTTCCTTGATATTTCATTTTCTTTTTCATGGTTTT
>JBCCFA010000083.1:0-12145 GCA_039029975.1 Pseudomonadota bacterium | reverse complement strand
GGTGACAACGTGAAGATAGAAGTGAAGTTGATTAACCCGATTGCGATGGAAGACGGTTTACGATTTGCGATTCGAGAAGGTGGCCGAACGGTAGGTGCCGGGGTCGTCTCTAAGATTATTGAATAAGCGCTGATCGTTAGTTTTTCGAGAAATATGATAGGCCAGTAGCTCAATTGGCAGAGCGGCGGTCTCCAAAACCGCAGGTTGGGGGTTCGATTCCCTCCTGGCCTGCCATTTTTAGCCGGCTTCTTAAGAGAAGCAGGCAACGAATGAGCAGGCATGCGAATAGGCCGCTAACAGCGAGTAAGAAATGAACTCAAAAGCAGAAAGTCCCCCCGCGTTTGACACCGTCAAACTCGTTGCCGCCGTGTTGCTGCTCATCGGCGGCGTGGTGGGGTTCTATTATTTCGAGAACCAAGCGCAACTAATCGTGCGTGTCATCGGTTTGCTCGTGGTTGTCGCACTTGCTTTAGGTGTTTGCCTACAAACGGCGAAAGGTCGGGAGGTTTCTGCCTTCGTGAAAGAAGCGCAGACCGAAGTTCGCAAGGTTGTGTGGCCAACGAAGCAGGAAACAGTGCAAACAACCTTAATCGTCATTGCGGTTGTGATCGTGGTGGCGATTTTCCTCTGGTTACTAGACATGGGGCTTGGCGGCATTGTTCGTACCGTCATGAACACGGGAGCTTAGCGTCACATGCAGTGGTACGTGGTACATGCTTACTCGGGCTTCGAAAATTCGGTGAAGCGTTCGCTGGAAGATCGAATCAACCGTAACGCGATGACTGAAAAATTCGGACAAATTCTTGTGCCAACCGAAGAAGTTGTCGAAATGCGAGATGGCCAAAAACGTAAAAGCGATCGGAAATTTTTTCCAGGTTACGTGTTGGTCGAAATGGAGATGGATGATGACACCTGGCACTTAGTGAAGAACTGTCCGAAAGTGATGGGATTCATTGGCGGCACAAGCGATAAACCGACGCCGATCACGCAACGGGAAGCGGATACCATTTTGAACCGCATTCAAGAAGGTGCCGAGAAGCCAAGACCGAAAATTTTGTTCGAAGTTGGCGAAGTTGTGCGGGTTAACGAAGGCCCGTTTACCGACTTCAACGGTGTTGTTGAAGAAGTTAATTACGAAAAAAGCCGCCTGCGTGTCGCCGTTTCTATCTTCGGCCGCTCCACGCCGGTTGAACTTGAATTTGGTCAGGTTTCGAAAGATTAAGGCAAGACTTATTGGAACCGCCGTACGAGAGGATAGAAGAACGACTAAATTCGAACAGGAAAAATTTCATAACCATCGCGGCTTCACGTAGTCCGAATCATGAGACTGCCCGTGCCGCAACAACTTTACGGGGAGCACGCTTAAACCGTGCGCATGAACCCGAGGAGAATCTGAATGGCTAAAAAGATCGACGCCTACGTCAAGCTGCAAGTGCCAGCTGGCCAGGCAAACCCCAGCCCGCCCGTGGGCCCCGCATTGGGTCAGCACGGGTTGAATATTATGGATTTCTGTAAGGCATTTAATGCCAAAACGCAGAGCGTAGAGCAGGGTTTACCCATTCCCGTGGTAATTACTGTGTTCTCCGACAAGAGCTTTACCTTTGAGACCAAAACGCCGCCCGCGGCCGTATTGATCCGCAAGGCCGCAGGTATCGCCAAAGGCAGCGGACGACCGAACACCGAAAAGGTCGGCAAAGTGAGTCGCGCGCAGCTCGAGGAAATCGTGAAAACTAAAGAGCCTGATTTGACAGCCGCAGATATGGATGCCGCCGTGCGAACGATTTCAGGTACAGCTCGAAGTATGGGCATCGAGGTTGAGGGTTAGTCATGGCAACACTTTCTAAACGCAAGCAACAAATTCAAGAAAAGGTCGGCGACGGCCGTACACCTCGACCCGTTGGTGAAGCGCTGGACCTGGTTAAATCAGTGGCTAGTGCGAAGTTCGACGAAACGGTGGATGTGGCAATCAATCTAGGTGTTGACGCACGCAAATCAGATCAGCAGGTACGCGGTTCTACCGTGCTACCGCACGGCACCGGTAAACAAGTCAAAGTGGCGCTGTTTGCTGATGGCCCTGATGCCGACGCCGGTCGCGAGGCGGGTGCAGACATCGTGGGCTTGGATGATCTGGCCGATGACATCAAAGGCGGCAATATGGATTTTGATGTTGTGATTGCAACCCCCGCAACGATGCGCGTGGTAGGACAACTTGGACAAATCCTCGGACCGCGTGGCCTCATGCCAAACCCTAAGGTTGGCACCGTCACTACCGACGTGAGCGGCGCTGTTAAAAATGCGAAAGCGGGCCAAGTCCGTTATCGAACTGACAACGCAGGCATTATTCATTGTGCGATTGGCAAGGCATCGTTCGACACCAATGCATTGCGCGAAAATCTTACTGCCGTTTTAGATGATTTGAAAAAAGCGAAACCAAGTAGCGCCAAAGGCGTTTACCTTCAAGGCGTCACCGTGTCGTCAACGATGGGTCCTGGTATCGCGGTAGACAAGGCTTCTTTAGAAGCCTAAGTAAAGAGTCGCAAACCCGCCGTTCAAAATCGCGGCGAATTTGCGTACAGAACTTTGGGGTGTCGACGAGCAATCTTCGGCACGCGTCAAAGACCGTGGGTCCGCGATAAGCGGTTAATTAGGTCGGTCAATTCGACGAGTCTCACCCACGTAGACGGTGTTCCCAACCAGGTCTTGACCTGAGGGCGCCATGGCCAAGCCTTTGTCTGGTTTGGCCAAAACGACGGGCCATCGTGATTCCGTTGGAATCACGTTACCCGAATGAATCGGTGTGTCGGTGAGAACTGGCGCCCAATAGGAGAAAAACAGTGAGTTTGACTTTAGAACAGAAGCAATCTGTTGTTGCCGAAGTTAGTGAAGTCGCAGCCGAGGCCGAATCAGCAATTGCTGCTGAGTACATTGGCCTATCAGTTGCTCAAATGACAGAACTGCGAAGCAAGGCTCGCGCGCAGGGCGTGTACGTCCGCGTGGTGAAAAACAGCCTGGCCCGCCGTGCTATCGAGGGCACTGAATTTGAATGTTTGAACGATTCCCTGAAAGGGCCGCTATTACTTGTTTTTTCCTCTGATGACCCTGGCGCTGGCGCCAGAGTCATCAAGGACTTTGCAAAAGACAATGAACAGCTGGTGACGAAGGCAATTGCCTTTGGCGGTGAGTTACGTCCTGCTGAGGATCTTAAATTGCTTGCTTCAATGCCAACTTTGGACGAAGCACGCGCGCAATTGCTGTCGCTAATGAAAGCCCCTCAAACCAAGTTGGTTCGCACCCTTGCGGAGCCGGCTGGTCAGTTCGTTCGAGTTCTTGCTGCGTATCGGGATTCCGGCCAAGCAGCCTAGCTGCATTTGGCTCTATATCGGTATCGACATCACAGATTAGCTAGCGAAAATAGTACAAAAAGATTTATTTAGGAGATTATTAATGGCTGTTTCAAAAGAAGACCTGATTGAAACTTTAAGCTCAATGAGCATTTTAGAAGTAACCGAGCTTGTATCGGAACTTGAAGAAAAATGGGGCGTATCTGCGGCCGCGGCGGTTGCTGCCGTGGCGGCGCCAGCTGCCGGTGGCGGTGATGGCGGTGCTGAGGAAGCCAAAGATGAATTTGACATTGTTATGACCAGTTTTGGCGATAACAAAGTTGCCGTCATCAAGGCAGTTCGCGCTATCACCGGACTTGGCTTGAAGGAAGCTAAAGAAATGGTTGAAGGCGCGCCTTCGACCATTAAAGAAGCCGCTGCTAAGGACGAAGCAGAAGATCTCAAGAAGCAGTTGGAAGAAGCTGGCGCTCAGGTTGAGCTCAAGTAGTCCGACAACTTGGATCTAAGCCTTAATAACTTCGCCGACGGTCGTCTTCTAGACGATCGTCGGCGTGTTTATAAGATTGTCGCTTGTCAAAAGACACCTTTAACGCACGAGCATCCTGTCGGTGGCGGTGCTTAATTAGCCACCAAAACGACAGAAAGAGGAAAACCATGACCTATTCGTATACCGAAAAGAAGCGCATCCGCAAAGATTTTGGTAAGCAGCCAGTAATCCTGGATGTACCGTACCTGCTCGAGACACAAATAGATTCTTACCGAAAATTTCTTCAAGAGGATCTTGATCCTAACGGTCGCTTAGAGGCGGGTTTGCATGCCGCATTTAAATCGGTTTTTCCAATTGAAAGCTATTCAGGTACGGCAGTCCTTGAATACGTAAATTATCGCCTTGGCGATCCCGTATTCGACGTTAAGGAATGCCAAGTACGCGGCTTAACCTACGCAGCGTCACTTCGAGTCATGGTGCGGTTGGTGATTTACGACAAAGAGTCATCAGACAAAGCGATCAAAGACGTGCGGGAACAAGAAGTGTATATGGGCGAACTGCCGCTGATGACCGAAAACGGGACGTTCGTCATCAATGGGACCGAACGAGTCATCGTCTCACAATTGCATCGCTCTCCCGGCGTGTTTTTTGATCACGATCGTGGCAAAACTCATTCCTCTGGCAAGCTCCTGTTTTCGGCGCGGGTGATTCCTTACCGCGGTTCGTGGTTGGATTTTGAATTCGATCCGAAAGATCATCTTTATGTTCGAATCGATCGTCGCCGCAAGATTCCTTCAACAGTATTGCTGCGTGCGCTTGGCTACTCAACCGAAGAAATGCTCGATATGTTTTTCGAGCGTGACAACTGGGAAGTCACCGAAGACAACATTCTCCTCACGCTCGTACCAGAACGTCTTCGTGGTGAGTCACTAGACTTCGATTTACTCGATAAAAAGGGCAAAGTCCTGGTTGAAGCCGAGAAACTGATTAATGTTCGGCATATCCGCGAAATGGAAAAAGTTGGTCTCACCGAAATTTCGGTGCCGCTAACTTATTTGCTGGGCAAAGTGATTGCGAGTGATATTGTCGACAAAGAATCCGGTGAGGTGATCGCAAACGCTAACGACGAGATTACCGAATCGATTGTCGAGAAGTTGCTCGATACGGGAACCTCAAACCTCCAAACAATTTTCGCCAATGATCTGGATCATGGTGCATACATCTCTGAAACCTTGCGTGTGGACCCGGCGTCCACACAACTTGAAGCGCAGGTTGAAATCTATCGCATGATGCGCCCGGGTGAACCACCAACTAAGGATGCTGCGGAGAACTTGTTTAAGAATTTGTTTTTCACTCCTGATCGATACGATTTGTCTGCGGTTGGGCGCATGAAATTCAATCGTCGCGTCGGCCGTGAGACCGAAGAAGGCAGCGGCGTGCTATCGAACGAAGACATCATCGATGTGATGAGAGTTTTGATCGATATCCGTAACGGCAACGGCACGGTGGACGATATTGACCACCTGGGTAATCGACGCGTCCGAAGTGTCGGTGAAATGGCAGAAAACCAATTTCGTGTTGGTCTGGTTCGGGTTGAGCGAGCTGTTCGAGAACGCCTATCGCTGGCCGAATCTGAAGGTTATATGCCGCAGGAATTGATCAACGCGAAACCTGTCTCTGCGGTTATCAAAGAGTTCTTTGGTTCTTCACAGCTTTCGCAGTTTATGGACCAAAACAATCCGCTCTCTGAAGTCACGCATAAACGCCGCGTGTCAGCGTTGGGGCCTGGCGGTCTAACGCGTGAACGAGCGGGTTTCGAAGTACGCGACGTGCATCCAACACACTATGGTCGCGTGTGCCCAATTGAAACACCTGAGGGGCCAAACATTGGTTTGATTAACTCCTTAGCCGTGTATGCCCGGACCAATAAGTTCGGATTCTTGGAGACGCCATATCGAAAAATTGAGAACGGCGCGGTCACTGATCAGGTTGAGTACCTGTCGGCGATTGAAGAAAGCAATTATGTGATCGCGCAGGCGAACGCCGATATCGATGCTAGCGGGAAATTGACTGGGAATCTCATTTCATGCCGTTTCCAAAACGAATTCACGCTGGCTGGCGCCGACCGGGTCCAGTATATGGATGTCTCGCCGCGCCAAATCGTCTCGGTCGCTGCGGCGTTGATTCCGTTCTTGGAACATGATGACGCCAACCGAGCTTTAATGGGTTCGAACATGCAACGCCAGGCTGTACCGACCTTGCGCGCGGAGAAACCGCTCGTAGGTACCGGTATTGAGCGAACGGTGGCTAAGGATTCAGGTGTTATCGTTTCTGCACTGCGCGGCGGCGTGGTTGAATCGGTAGATGCAAGCCGCATCGTCGTTCGAGTGAACGACCGTGAAACCAAAGCGGGCGAGCCTGGCGTCGATATTTACAACCTAACCAAGTACACACGGTCTAATCAGAATACGTGCATTAACCAACGTCCGTTGGTTAAGCCTGGCGACAAGATTGCCGCTGGAGATGTGCTGGCTGACGGCCCGTCGACGGATCTCGGCGAATTGGCACTGGGTCAGAATATGTTGGTCGCGTTTATGCCGTGGAACGGTTACAACTTCGAAGACTCAATATTAATTTCAGAACGGGTGGTGCAAGAAGATCGCTACACCAGCATTCATATCGAAGAGCTAACCTGCGTTGCCCGAGATACGAAACTAGGACCAGAAGAAATTTCGGCTGATATTCCTAACGTGAGTGAAAGCGCACTATCGAAGCTTGATGAATCGGGCATCGTATATATTGGCGCGGAGGTTGAGCCAGGAGATATCTTGGTTGGTAAGGTGACGCCGAAAGGTGAAACACAACTCACGCCGGAAGAGAAACTGCTACGGGCAATCTTCGGTGAAAAAGCGTCTGACGTGAAAGATACGTCCTTACGCGTGTCGTCAGGTATGAGCGGAACCGTTATCGACGTGCAAGTGTTTACCCGAGACGGTGTCGAGAAAGATGCGCGCGCATTGGAGATTGAAAGAAACGAGCTAACGCGTGTGAAGCAAGACTTCGACGATCAGTTGCGCATTCTTGAAGAAGACATCTACATGCGCTTGGAGAAACTCATCGTCGGCAAAACAGCAAGCAAAGGGCCGGGTGAGATTAGTAAGGATACGAAGATCACCAAGCAGCACTTAGCTGATATTTCTCGCGAGCAGTGGTTCGATATTCGGTTGGACGAAGATAAGTTCAACGACCAAATCGAACAGATGGCCACTCAGATAAAAGATCATCAGCAGGATTTCGAAAAGCAGTACGAAGAGAAGCGCGAGAAGCTAACGGCGGGCGACGATCTGGCACCCGGTGTGCTGAAAATGGCCAAAGTTTACCTGGCCGTGAAACGTCGCATGCAGCCGGGCGATAAAATGGCAGGTCGCCACGGTAACAAGGGTGTGGTCTCCATGATCGTACCGGTGGAAGACATGCCTCATACCGAAGATGGTACGACGGTAGACATTGTGCTCAATCCGCTCGGTGTACCGTCGCGAATGAATGTGGGTCAGGTGTTGGAAACCCACCTCGGATGGGCGGCACGCGGTTTGGGGCTAAAGATTGGCGCCATGCTCGACAGCAATGCCGAACCCACCGAGCTACGAAGCTTCCTGTCCGATATTTACAACGGCAGCGGCAAGCAAGAGGATTTTGAGCAGTTTAATGATGCTGAAATTCGCAACCTGTCTAAGAACTTATCCGGCGGCGTTCCCATGGGTACCCCAGTGTTCGACGGTGCGGATGAAAGTGAAATCAAACGCATGCTGACTTTAGCCGGTTTACCGGCGAGCGGTCAGGCCACGCTTTACGATGGCCGAACTGGTGAACAGTTTGATCGACCGGTCACGGTTGGCTACATGTATATGCTCAAGCTAAACCACTTAGTAGACGACAAGATGCACGCCCGATCGACGGGTCCGTACAGCCTCGTGACGCAACAACCGCTGGGCGGAAAAGCTCAATTTGGCGGTCAGCGTTTCGGTGAAATGGAGGTCTGGGCACTCGAAGCCTATGGCGCGGCCTACACCTTGCAAGAAATGCTCACCGTTAAATCAGACGACGTGAACGGTAGGACCAAGATGTATAAGAACATTGTTGATGGCGATCACCGCATGGAAGCAGGCATGCCCGAATCGTTCAACGTGTTGCTGAAAGAAATGCGGTCCTTGGCTATTGATATTGAGCTGGACCGAGACTAGCGACGTCGTTTCGTTGAATCGCTAAGCAGTTTTATTTAGTTTTTGAAAATAATTGGGTTGGTTTCCGATTAAGGAGTAACCGAAGTGAAAGATTTACTAGACCTACTGAAGACACAAGCGCAAGTCGAAGAATTTGATGCAATCAAAATTGGTTTGGCTTCGCCTGAGAAGATTCGCTCTTGGTCGTATGGTGAAGTAAAGAAACCTGAGACGATTAACTATCGAACCTTTAAACCGGAAAGGGACGGGTTGTTTTGCGCCAAAATCTTTGGACCCACGAAAGACTACGAGTGCTTATGTGGAAAATATAAGCGTCTTAAGCATCGCGGCGTAGTCTGTGAGAAATGCGGCGTTGAAGTGACGCTAGCAAAAGTTCGTCGTGAAAGAATGGGCCACATCGATTTGGCTAGCCCAGTTGCCCATATTTGGTTTTTGAAATCCTTGCCATCTCGTATGGGTTTACTCCTAGACATGACGCTCAGAGAAATTGAGCGCATTTTATACTTCGAAGCCTACGTGGTGATTGAACCCGGGATGACCGACCTTGAACGCGGGCAGCTGTTGTCGGAAGAGTCCTACCTTGAAGCAATTGAACAATACGGCGACGATTTTGACGCACGCATGGGTGCTGAAGCGGTATATGAATTGTTGCGAACGGTGGATCTCAATGAGCAGATTCAAACCATTCGTGAAGAAATGCCGAAGACAAAGTCTGAAACCAAAATTAAGAAGTACACGAAACGTCTGAAGCTCATGGAAGCATTCATGACCTCTGGCAACAAACCAGAGTGGATGGTGATGAAGGTGCTGCCGGTGCTGCCGCCTGAGTTACGACCGCTAGTACCATTGGACGGTGGCCGTTTTGCAACCTCTGATCTGAACGATCTCTATCGTCGCGTGATCAATCGTAACAACCGACTCCGTCGCCTGCTCGATTTAAATGCACCGGATATCATTGTCCGCAACGAAAAGCGCATGCTGCAAGAAGCCGTCGACGCATTACTCGATAACGGCCGAAGAGGTCGAGCAATCACCGGCACAAATAAGCTACCGCTTAAGTCACTTGCTGACATGATCAAAGGCAAGCAAGGTCGGTTCCGTCAAAATCTGCTCGGTAAGCGCGTGGACTATTCCGGTCGTTCCGTGATCGTGGTTGGACCAACCTTGAAATTGCACCAGTGCGGTTTGCCGAAAAAGATGGCCCTGGAATTATTCAAGCCATTCATTTTTAGCAAGTTAGAACGCCGTGGTATGGCAACCACCATCAAAGCTGCGAAAAAGTTAGTCGAACGCGAAGGTCCTGAGGTTTGGGATATTCTCGAGGAAGTGATTCGTGAACATCCTGTAATGCTCAACCGGGCGCCAACCTTGCACCGTCTGGGCATTCAAGCGTTTGAACCGGTGTTGATTGAAGGTAAAGCCATCCAGCTGCATCCCTTAGTGTGTACTGCGTTTAATGCCGACTTTGATGGCGACCAAATGGCGGTTCACGTGCCGTTGTCTATTGAAGCGCAGCTAGAAGCGCGCGCCCTAATGATGTCTACCAACAACATTTTGTCGCCCGCGAACGGCGACCCGATCATCGTGCCAACGCAAGATGTGGTGCTGGGTTTGTACTATATGACCCGCGAATCAGCAGATGCGAAAGGCACCGGAATGTTGTTTTCCGATATCGATGAGGTGCATCGCGCCTACGAAACCGGTGCGGCGGACCTGCATGCGAAATGTCGCGTCCGAATGACACAAGAGCTGTTTGACGAAGACGGTGAACTTCACACCGAAACCGGTGTTGTCGAAACCACGGTCGGCAGAGCCTTACTATCGGCGATTCTGCCGGCGGGCCTGCCATTCGATCTCGCTAATCGCACGTTGAACAAACGCGCAATATCGACCATGTTCGATGCGTGTTACCGAAACGTCGGTCTCAAAGAAACGGTCATTTTTGCCGACCGGCTAATGTATACAGGCTTCAAGCAAGCTACCCGTGCAGGTGTCTCCATTGGTGCCGACGATATGGTGGTACCCGAGAACAAGCACGACATTATTAGTGTCGCCGAAACTGGTGTGAAAGAAATCGAAGAGCAATATGCCGCCGGTTTGGTTACCACGGGTGAGCGGTACAACAAAGTCGTCGATATTTGGTCTCACACTAATGACCAAGTGGCGAAAGCCATGATGGACAAACTCGGTTCGGAAACCGTTACCACGGCCGAAGGCGAAGAAGTTGAGCAGGATTCGTTTAACTCGATCTACATGATGGCCGACTCAGGCGCTAGAGGCTCGGCTGCGCAGATTCGGCAATTGGCGGGTATGCGTGGTTTGATGGCGAAGCCGGATGGTTCCATTATCGAAACGCCGATCACCGCAAACTTCCGCGAAGGCTTGAACGTTCTGCAGTACTTTATTTCCACCCACGGCGCACGGAAAGGTCTCGCCGATACGGCACTCAAAACGGCAAACTCTGGCTATCTTACCCGCCGCTTAGTAGATGTAGCGCAGGATTTAGTTGTGACCGAAGTTGACTGCGGCACCACCGATGGGTTGGTGATGACACCGATCATTGAAGGGGGCGACGTTGTCGAAGCGCTAGGTGATCGGATCTTGGGTCGAGTCGTTGCGCAAGACGTCTTGCAACCAGGGACCAACGAACTCGTCGCCGAAGCCGGCACGTTGATCGATGAAAAATGGGTGCTCAAACTTGAAGAGGCGGGTATCGATGAAGTTATCGTCCGCTCAGCAATTACTTGTAAAACCCGCTATGGGGTGTGCAGTAATTGTTACGGTCGCGACCTAGCCCGTGGTCACCGCGTCAATATCGGTGAAGCGGTTGGGGTGATGGCAGCTCAGTCGATTGGCGAACCGGGCACACAGCTAACAATGCGCACGTTCCACATTGGTGGGGCGGCGTCACGAGCCGCCGCCGTTAACAGCATTGACGTGAAGTACGGTGGCAGTGCACGTTTGGTCAATATCAAAATTTTGGAACGCTCCGACGGCATGTTCGTCGCGGCCTCCCGTTCTGGCGAAATTGCCATCAGCGATGAAAATGGCCGTGAGCGCGAACGTTACAAAGTGCCGTTTGGTGCCACGCTTAAAGTCAACGATGGCCACAGCGTAAAAGCGGGTGAAACCATAGCGAATTGGGATCCACACACCCATCCGATCATTACCGAGGTCGATGGTTTTGTGCAGTTCAAAGATATTGTCGACGGTGTGACTGTTACGGAATCAGTTGACGATATCACCGGACTTTCAAGCATTGTTGTAACCGATGCAAAACAGCGGACGGGTACTGCTAAGGATCTGCGTCCCATGGTGGAACTTGTCGACGGCAAAGGTACTGCGTTGAAGATGCCTGGAACCGATCTGCCGGCGCAGTATTTTCTACCGCCCGGTGCAGTTGTCAGTATTGCTGACGGCGGTGAGGTGAAAGTTGGAGACGTGGTTGCGAGAATTCCCCAAGAATCCTCTACCAACAAAGATATTACCGGTGGTCTACCCCGTGTCGCGGATTTGTTTGAAGCGCGGAAACCGAAGGAGGCCGCTATCCTGGCCGAAGCCACCGGTACGGTCTCGTTTGGTAAAGACACCAAGGGTAAACAACGTCTCGTTATCACCAAAGAAGATGGCGATACGATCGAAAACTTAATCCCTAAATGGCGACACATCAGCGCTTTCGAAGGCGAACGCGTTGAACAGGGTGAGATGATCTGCGATGGCGCGCCCGATTCTCACGATATCTTGCGTTTGAAAGGGATCATCGAACTAACTCGTTATATCGTCACCGAAGTGCAGGAGGTTTATCGCCTGCAAGGGGTGAAGATTAACGATAAGCATATTGAAGTGATCGTGCGCCAAATGCTGCGTAAAGTGGAAGTACTGGAATCTGGCGACAGCACATTCCTACGCGGTGAGCAGATTGAGCGCGAAAAAGTCATCGAAGAAAACGAGAAATTAGTGGCAGACGGCAAAGATCCGATTGTCTATGAGCAATTATTGCTCGGTATTACCAAGGCATCTTTGGCCACAGAATCGTTTATTTCCGCTGCTTCCTTCCAGGAAACCACCCGGGTACT
>JBCCFA010000082.1:0-12332 GCA_039029975.1 Pseudomonadota bacterium | reverse complement strand
CACGTATTTGCTGCTCCTTGCTGTCAGCATTGGCGCTACTGAAGTTCGTCAGCCAAGTAAGTTGTTGGTACTCGGCGATAGCTTAAGTGCAGGATATGGTATTTCGATGCGCAACGCATGGCCAAGTTTGTTGCAGAATCGGCTTCGAGATCTGGGGTCATCTTATGAAGTTGTCAACGCGAGTATTAGCGGCGAAACAACCAAAGGCGGCCTCAGTCGAATCGGTAGCTTGCTGAAAAAACATCGTCCCGCTGTCGTCATCGTCGAGTTAGGGGCAAACGATGGCTTGCGTGGTGTTCCCGCCGCGCATGCTAAAGAGAATTTGCAGCAGATTATTGAAAAGTCGGTTGAAGAAGGTTCGCAAGTTTTGCTTTTTGAGATGAAAATTCCGCCGAACTACGGCAACGCTTTTGCCGAACAGTATCAACGTGTTTACGATGAGCTGGGTCAGCTGGATCAAGTCTTGTTGGTTCCGTTTTTCTTAGCGGAGGTAATATTTGAACCAAATATGATGCAGAGTGATGGATTACACCCTACCAAAGCGGCACAACCCGTCATTTTGGAAACCGTTTGGCCATACGTCACGCAAGTAATTGGCCAAGTTAGTCAGGTCGGACAAGAGGGCGGCTTACAACTAGATGAACTTTCGCCTTACTAAAATAAACGCGAACTAATCAATATTGGAATACTGAATGAAATATTGCAGCAATTGTGGATCAGACCGGATTAGCTGGACGATCCCATCTGACGATAACCGTCCCCGCCATGTTTGTGGGGCGTGTAATACGGTGTTCTACCAAAATCCCAAAATCGTTACCGGCTGCATTCCAGTATGGGAAGAACAGGTCTTGTTGTGCAAACGCGCTATAGAGCCGCGCTACGGCTACTGGACGCTGCCTGCCGGGTTTATGGAGAACGCAGAAACGACCTTTGAAGCAGCCGAACGCGAAACGCAAGAAGAAGCAAATGCCGATGTAAAAGATTTGGATTTATACACGGTGCTGAATATCCCCCATACCAACCAGGTGTACATGATGTTCCGGGCAAATTTACGCAACTTGGATTTTCATCCCGGTGCTGAAAGTTTGGAGTGCAAAATGTTCACTGAGGACGAGATTCCCTGGCGCGAATTAGCGTTTCCAACGATTCACCATACGCTCAAATTTTTCTACGAAGATCGCAAAAAAAATCAATTCCGAATGCGCGCCGGCGATATCGTTTGGAGTGATGGCCGTGCCCAGTATTTCGATCGCCGCGAAGCGTAGCGCAAGGCCAGAAAATTAGGAGAGATTGATGTCAGAACTAACGTTGTTTGAAAAAATTATCGCCCGAGAAATTCCCGCAGATATTGTCTACGAAGATGAACAATGCCTGGCGTTTCGCGATATTAATCCGCAGGCTCCGGTGCATATTTTAGTGATTCCAAAAAAACCGATAACGATGGTCTCGGAAGCCGACCAGGGCGATGAGGGGCTATTAGGTCATTTGCTCACGACCGCCGCTAAAGTTGCAGCAGATGAAGGGTATGGCGATGCATTTCGATTGGCGGTAAACAATGGGGCGAAAGCAGGGCAAACGGTATTCCATCTCCACGTGCATGTGCTCGCGGGCCGCAGTTTTACTTGGCCGCCAGGCTAGTCACCAGCAGTGGTTTGTGGGCGCTCGATTTGCGCCGGTTTAGACCTACCGTAGAAAGCGACTTATCGTTTCATCGAGTCGAAGAACTCAGCGTTGTTCTTCGTGGCTTTCAATCTTTCTAGCAAGAATTCCATCGCGGCGATTTCTTCCATGGGATGGAGCAATTTCCGCAAGATCCAGATCTTCTGTAGTTCATCTGGTTTCGTGAGTAACTCTTCGCGTCGGGTGCCTGAACGATTGATATTAACGGCGGGGAATATGCGTTTCTCAGCAATCTTTCGGTCCAGGTGAATTTCCATATTACCTGTGCCTTTAAACTCCTCGTAAATCACGTCATCCATACGGGAGCCGGTATCAATCAGTGCGGTAGCGATAATGGTTAAGCTGCCGCCTTCTTCTACGTTACGTGCCGCACCAAAAAAGCGCTTCGGACGTTGCAGCGCATTTGCGTCAACACCACCCGTTAGTACCTTACCCGACGATGGCACAACCGTGTTGTAAGCCCGCGCTAAGCGAGTTATCGAGTCCAGCACGATAACAACATCGCGTTTGTGTTCGACCAAACGCTTAGCTTTTTCGATAACCATTTCGGCTACTTGTACGTGACGCGACGCGGGTTCGTCGAAGGTGCTTGAGATCACTTCGCCTTTGACCGAGCGCTGCATCTCCGTTACTTCCTCCGGCCGCTCGTCAATCAACAACACGATCAAGTAACAATCTGGATGATTGGCTTCAAGCGCATGGGCAATGCTTTGCAGCATCATGGTTTTACCAGCTTTCGGCGGCGAAATAACTAGGCCGCGTTGTCCCTTACCTATTGGGGCGGCAAGGTCAATGACCCGCGGTGTGAGGTCTTCGGTACTACCATTACCCAATTCGAGTCCCAGGCGGTCTTGTGCGAAAAGCGGCGTGAGGTTTTCAAAAAGAACTTTATTTTTGGCGTTCTCCGGCGGTTCAAAATTAATTTTGCCGACTTTCAGTAACGCGAAGTAGCGCTCGCCATCTTTGGGTGGGCGAATTTTCCCTTCAATCGTATCCCCGGTGCGCAGGTTAAATCGCCGAATTTGACTGGGCGATACGTAAATGTCGTCCGGGCCTGCGAGGTAGGAGCAATCTGCTGAACGCAGGAAGCCGAAGCCGTCTTGAAGGATTTCCAGCACGCCATCGCCGTAGATATCTTCGCCTTTCTTGGCGTGCGCTTTTAAGATGCCAAATATGACGTCCTGCTTACGGGAGCGGGCGACGCCATCAAGGCCCATATCATCAGCAATATCGACCAGCTCCGAGGCCGGCTTTTGTTTAAGTTCGGTTAAATTCATCATAACTGCATAGGATCGCTAGGCCGAGACGGCCGCATGAGGGGTTTCTGCTTGGGTTGTTAAGTAACGAGTAGCGTTCGGAATGGATATTTTTTTTGGAACGCTATGACTAAAACATAGCACGCCATTTAGGGTTCGTCTAGTCTAGAGAAGTTCTGCAGGGACCGCGAATATTGGGCGCGGTCCCTGCTCGTCGGTTCGTGAATTATAGGTTTGTGTCAATAAATGTGGTGAGCTGAGATTTGGTGAGCGCACCGACGTGCGTTGCCACCACGTCGCCATCTTTGAACAACATCAGCGTAGGAACGCCTCGAATCCCGTATTTTGTTGAGGTGCTCTGGTTGGCATCAACGTCCAGTTTCGCAATTTGGATTTTATCGTCATATTCGCCGGACACTTCATCGAGAATCGGGGCGATCATCTTGCAAGGTCCGCACCATTCAGCCCAGTAATCTACTAGTACAGGTTTCTCGGATTGAAGAACATCAGAATCAAAAGAACTATCGCTTACGTGGACTATGTTGTCGCTCATTATGGTCGGTTGCACTCCGTAGTTTGCTTGTAAGCTCATTTTGAGCCGAATTAAATGGGGAATGCAAGCCCGATCTGGACTAAAGTGCGCTATTCTAGGGGCATGTCGTCCGAATCCAACGATGCCATTGCTTTTAGTCAACTAAATCTCCACAAATTGCTGCAAAGTGGTTTAGAAAAAGCCGAATTTGAGCATTGCACGCCCATCCAAGCCAAAACGCTCCCACACCTGTTGGCTGGGCAAGATGTGGCGGGGCAAGCGCAAACGGGCACGGGAAAAACGGCCGCCTATCTGTTGGCCACCATGCAAAAGCTGTTAAGCACTGACCGAGCAACGGAAGCGGGCACGCACCCGCGCGCGATTATTCTTGCTCCCACCCGCGAGCTGGCAATCCAAATCCACAAAGACGCTGAACTGCTTGGCGGCGACAGCGGTTTGGAATTTGGACTAGTTTATGGTGGTGTTGATTATGAAAAACAGCGCCAACACGTTGCGGACGGTGTTGATCTGTTAATTGGCACGCCTGGTCGCATCATCGATTATTTTAAGCAGCGCGTTTTTAACCTTCGCCACATCGAAGTGTGCGTCCTGGACGAAGCGGATCGCATGTTTGATCTAGGCTTTATTAAAGATCTGCGATTCCTTTTGCGCCGAATGCCGCACCCAACCAAGCGCTTGAACATGTTGTTTTCGGCGACTCTTTCACATCGAGTCAATGAATTGGCCTACGAGCACATGAATAATCCCAAGTTCATTGAGGTGTCGCCCGATAAGCGTGTGGCAGATCGCGTTGAACAGCGTCTATATCATACGGCCGCTGACGAGAAGATGTCTTTGCTAGTAGGTTTGTTCCGGGAAATAAACCCATCACGAACTTTAGTGTTTGTGAACACGAAGCGTGTCGCTATGCTAGTCGTTGATTATTTCAACGCCAATGGTTTCAGTGCGAGCGCGCTGTCTGGCGATGTGGCGCAGAATAAACGCCAGCGGCTAATCGGTGACTTTGCCGCAGGTAAGGTTGATATTGTTGTGGCAACGGACGTTGCAGCGCGCGGCTTGCACATTGATGACGTGTCGCATGTGGTTAACTTCGACCTGCCGCAAAATCCAGAGGATTATGTACATCGAATCGGCAGAACGGCCCGCGCGGGCGCTTCTGGTGACGCAATCAGTTTTGGTTGCGAAGAGTATGTTTTCTCGCTCGAAGCCATCGAAGAATACATTGGTCACAAGATTCCGGTACATGCGGTTTCTGAAGATTTGCTTGCCGATTTGGCGCGGCCAGAACCGCGCGAAAAACCGCGCAAACGACGGCCGCGACCACGTCGCGCGTCGCGTTAGTGATTCAACCGCGATTTTAAAAATTCCGCGACATCGTTAATTTCTTCTAAACACACCGAGTGCTCCATCGGGTAGCTGCGGTACAGCACCGAACGATCTAAACCCAACAGCGTTGCCTCGGCCTTGCGGCCGAGTGATTCTGGCACCAGGGGATCGTGAGTCCCGTGTCCAATAAAAATTGGTACATCGTTATGCGACGAAATTTCTGCGGCAAGTTCATCTACCGCGGGAATATAAGTCGATAGCGCGATAAGGCCACCTAGGCGTTTTGCGTAACGTAATCCTAAGTAATAGGTGATTGCGCCGCCCTGAGAAAACCCTGCCAAAATGATTCTTTCGCTGGCGATGCCATTGTCGATTTCCGCATCGATCATCTCGCGAATTCTGGCGGTCGACTCTTGAATGCCCTCAAGATCGATATCGCGACGCAGTTGCGGGTTCGCAATGTCGTACCATCCGCGCATTTCCATTCCCCCGTTTATCGTGATTGGGCGGACTGGCGCGTGCGGAAAAATAAACTTTATGCCGTGTTTCTCCGGCAAATTGAGTTCAGGAACGATGGGCACAAAATCGTTCCCGTCGGCGCCCAGGCCGTGTAACCAAATAACGACGGCGTCGGTTTGAGCAGGAGGGTCAATAACAATCATGTCGTGATCATTAGCCATAGTATCCACCAATAATGCTTGGGAATTAGTAATCGAATGCGTATCATAATGCCTTACGCGGGACTCGGCACGAATGTGTCTGAAGTTTGCGAACCGAAAAACAGCGCTGAAAAAATTTTCGCGTCTGCCTGAGCGGTAATTGGCTGCGAGATAATTGTCGGAAACACTGCAATGAACAAAACGCCAAAAACTATTTCCTCTCCCGAGCTCCTCAAGGTTGCTGTAATTGCTGTAGTGCTTACCCTTGCGCTGTCGGCCTGCGGTCAAAAAGGCGGTCTTTATTTACCTAACAAAACTAAGGCAACCTATTCCGGCGAGCCTAAATAGTAAGGTCGCTGCATCCACTAACACTAGAGCGGGCTTTCATTCAGGCGACGCTCGATGGTTTCAACTGAAGTGCTTGCTCTCGTGGTGCTATCTTTATGATCTGCGAATATCTTAATAACGAATTGCATATCGAAAATGTGTCGCTCGCGTCTATTGCGCGTGAGTACGGTACACCCGTCTACGTCTATTCTAAGGGCAAGATAACCGACAATTTTTCCAGCTATCAACGCGCTTTTGGTGATCGCGATCACGCGATTTGCTACGCCGTTAAAGCTAACAGCAATATCGCGATCTTGAAACTGTTACATGATCTTGGGGCGGGCTTCGATGTCGTCTCCATCGGTGAACTAGAACGCGTTCACGCGGCGGGTGCGGCGAGCAGTGAAACAGTGTTCGCTGGGGTCGGTAAGATGGCACGCGAGATAGAACGCGCATTGGCACTCAACATCGGCTGTTTCAATGTTGAGTCCGTTGATGAGCTTTCTTTAATCGATCAAATTGCGGGGAAACTTGGTAGCCGCGCGCGGATTGCCGTGCGTGTTAACCCGGATGTCGATCCGAAAACACATCCCTACATCTCTACCGGGCTGAATGAGAACAAGTTCGGTATACCTATGCCAAATGCGCTTGAGGTGTACCTAAAAGCGCAGAAGATGGCGCATATTGAAATCGCCGGAGTGGCCTGTCATATCGGTTCGCAATTAACGGAGATTGCACCTTTCGTGGCTGCTGCCGAGCGAGTACAGGGCCTAATTAATCAGCTCGATGAGCGCGAAATTAAGATTAATCAAGTGGACATTGGTGGTGGCCTGGGTATTAGTTATGGTCAGGAAAATCCGCCAGCCATCGAAGAATACGTAACCGCGCTATGTAAAACGATAGACCCGTCCTTGCGTATCGCGATTGAACCGGGCCGCTCCATCGTTGGTGACGCCGGCTTGCTACTAACGCAAGTGCTATACATGAAACAAACACCGGCAAAGCACTTTGCGATTGTGGACGCGTCCATGAGTGAACTCATTCGTCCCGCACTGTATCAAGCGCATCATCCAGTGATGCCAGTAAGCTTGTATCCGTCTCGTGAAACACAACTTGTGGACATCGTAGGCCCAGTGTGTGAAACCGCGGATTTTTTGGCTAAGGGACGTGAACTCGCGCTCGGGGCAGATGACTTTATCGCCATCATGGATGCCGGCGCTTACAGCGCGGTCATGGCGTCGTCGTATAACACACGGCCGAAACCCGCGGAATTGATAGTGTCAGCCGATCAAAGTTATCTCATACGCGAGCGCGATTCGATTGAAAGCTTAATCGCGAATGAACGAATCGTCGATTTTTAGGCGTTTTCGTGACCCGTGCCCGCCTGTGTGGGTGGAACTGAGATGGTCTATCATAGTCAGATAAGTAGGTTCTTAGACGGAGAAACTATGATCTTTTCCAATCGCTCAGCCCCGATTCTGATGGGCCTATTTTTGACCCTATCATTTAGCATCACGCTGAATGCCGAGGTCTACCGGTCCGTTGATGCAGACGGCAACGTCACTTACTCCGATCAGCCGCACTCGGGCGCGGAAAAAGTAGAAGTTCAGCAGCCGACGATTGTCCCTTCAACGCGCAGTCAAATTAAGCTGCAACCGGACAGTGACTCGAATAAGGCCGTGCCCTACACGACCATCGAAATTGTTAGTCCTGGTGATGAAGCGACTTTTCGAAACGTGCAGTCGGTGTCGGTTAGAGGACAGTTAGCACCTGGCTTGCAAACCAGCTTTGGGCATCGTGCGCAGATCCTGTTCAACGGTGGCGCGCTTAGTGAACCCGGCACGTCGTTAAGCGGCAGCATCGATCAAGTGGATCGCGGCGCGCATACTTTACAACTCGTTGTGCTAGATAAAGCTGGTAAAATTATTGCCCGCTCACCGGTATCACAATTTTTCCTCCACAAAACTTCGATACGTGGCGCGAATTAAGCGCGCCACGATAAACTAGCTTCCGCCGTAACTCTCCGCCCGCACATTCAAAGCGGGACCAATCCAGTAATCGCGATCTAGTAAATCGCGGATCCAACTTGGTTCGATTTTTGCGTAAACCTATTCAATTGAAACGATAAATCTGGCCGTAGGTTTGAAAATTGAGCATCTGGACGCAGTTTAGCGCGTAGAAAGCGATGTGGGACGCCTATTTAAGTGAGATAAATCGGTGCATTTGCACCATAATAGTGCGTTATGGCCCGTCGAAACATGACATCAGACATTAGTGCACCAAGTTTGCTCCATAACTTATCAACGGCCGTGATCGTGATTGATCTGGACGCCGTGATATTGGATAGCAACGTGGCAGCGGAAAATCTGCTTGATATGAGCGCTTTAAAAATGCGCGGCATGCAGCTCGACGAGCTGTTTCAGGGGTCAAAAGAAATGGAGCACCTAGTGGCAGCGACGCGCAGCGAGAGACGGCCATATACCGATCGCGATCTCAAATTAGTGACGCATACACTGCGCCCCATTGTTGTTGATTGCACGATTTCGCCGTGGGCGGCTCCTGGTGCAGACAGAGACCGAATGATTGTTGAGCTAACCAGCGTTGAACGCCATCAGCGTATTCAATCTGAAGAAACCATGTTGATGCAGAATCAAGCGACCGCCGCCTTAATGCGTGGCCTAGCACATGAAGTGAAAAACCCATTGGGCGGTATCCGAGGTGCGGCCCAGCTCTTAGAAAGACAACTAGATGGTTCTCAACAAACTGAGTACACGCAAATCATTATCGGCGAAGCCGATCGTTTACGAAAACTTGTCGATCGGATGCTTGGTCCACTTGGTCGCCTAAAAAAAGAACCGGTCAATATTCATGAAGTTTTGGAACACGTGCGCAACGTCGTGCAAGCGGAAAATCCAGACGGGGTCAATATCAACCGAGACTACGACCCAAGTTTGCCAGAGCTAACGGCCAACCGAGATGAGTTAGTTCAAGCTTTCTTGAATTTGATTCGCAATGCAGTGCAAGCGGTATCTGATTCGAACGGCGAAGTCGGGTTGAAAACGCGTGCACAGCGTTCAATCACTATTGCTAATAAATTCCACAAACTCGTTTTGTCCGTGGAAGTGAGTGATAACGGCCCTGGCGTTGATGAAGAAATTGCTGAGAGCATTTTTTTCCCCATGGTTTCTGGTCGCGCCGAAGGTTCCGGCTTGGGCTTGCCTTTGTCTCAAGCGATCGTTAATCGATACGGTGGCTTGATTGCGTTTACGAGTGAACCTAAGAACACAGTATTCACAGTATGGTTGCCTTTGGAGGCTACCCCATGAACCAAAGAAACGAGATATGGATAGTTGACGACGATCATGCCATTAGATGGGTATTGGAGAAAGCGCTGGCGCAGGCCGATTTAGCTACCCGTACGTTCGAAAATGCGGATGACGTTCTCCAAGCGATACGCTCGGAAAATCCAACGGCTGTGGTCACCGATATTCGTATGCCCGGCACGGATGGTCTTACGTTGCTAAATCATCTCAATGAGCAAAACCCTGAGTTACCGGTCATTATCATGACGGCGCATGCAGACTTAGATCGCGCGGTTGCCGCGTTTCAGGGCGGTGCGTTCGAGTACCTTCCGAAACCGTTCGATGTTGACGACGCTGTAGGCATCGTTAAACGCGCGGTGAAGAACCGCATGAGCCATGAAGCGCCAGTGCGTTCAACAACCACAAAAGAGCCAGCTTCTGAAATTATTGGCTCAGCGCCCGCGATGCAGGAAGTTTTCCGTGCCATAGGTCGTCTGTCTAATTCAAATATGACAGTGTTGCTAACTGGCGAGTCGGGCACGGGTAAAGAACTCGTTGCGCAGGCTTTGCATAAGCATTCGCCGCGTCGCGATAACGCGTTTATTGCAATAAACACGGCGGCGATTCCTAGCGAGTTATTGGAATCGGAATTGTTTGGCCACGAGAAGGGAGCATTCACCGGTGCTACCGGCCAGCGGGTCGGACGATTTGAGCAAGCGAATGGTGGCACCCTGTTTTTGGATGAAATCGGGGACATGCCCGCCGCTTTACAGACACGGCTCCTTAGGGTGCTCGCGGACGGCGAGTTTTATCGCGTTGGTGGACACCAGTCTTTAAAAGTCGATGTGCGCGTTATTGCCGCCACTCACCAAAACTTGGAACGACGTGTCAAAGAAGGAGACTTCCGCGAAGATTTATTCCATCGACTTAATGTGATTCAACTGAAATTACCTGCGTTAAGGGAACGCATTGGTGATGTGCCTGCCCTTGCTGAGCATTTTCTAAAGGCGACCGCACAAGAATTGGGTATAGAACCAAAAAGATTGCGACCAAAAGCGATTGAGGTGTTTGGCAATTACTCGTGGCCGGGCAACGTACGTGAACTCGAAAACGTCTGTCGACGCGCGACGATTATGGCGCCTTCCAATGACATTGACATCGAAGATTTACCGGAGGAGTTGACGGACGAGCTTGATTCGGTCACCGATTCACCGAGTGAACAAGCTGATGACTGGGAGGGCGCATTGAAGAGCTGGGCGGAACGTCAAGCAATTGTTGGCGGGCAAGCAATTTTAGATAACGCCACGCCAAAGTTTGAGAAGATTATGATTAAGGTTGCTCTGACTCACACCCGAGGCAGACGCCAAGAGGCTGCGCGCTTACTTGGTTGGGGACGGAATACCTTAACCCGCAAAATCAAAGAGCTGAATTTAGACCTCTAAGCTTGCAAGAGCTCGGCGGCTTCTTTGGCGAAATAAGTTAATACGCCATCGGCGCCAGCTCGTTTAAATGCCGTCAGTGATTCGATAATCAGTCCATGATGATTCATCCATCCAGCGTCGGCTGCGCCGCGAAGCATCGCGTATTCACCGCTAACTTGGTAGACGAAGGTTGGAAACGCAAATTCTTTTTTCACTCTTGAAACGATATCAAGATACGGCATACCTGGTTTAACCATGACCATATCTGCGCCTTCGTCGATGTCGAGTTTCACTTCCCTAAGCGCCTCATCACTGTTGCCAAAATCCATCTGGTAACTGTGCTTGCCAGACTTGCCAAGGTTAGCGTTTGAACCTACCGCATCTCGGAATGGACCGTAGAAGGAGGAGGCGTATTTTGCGGCATAAGACATGATGCAGACTTCATCAAAACTCGCTGCATCGAGTGCTTCACGAATGGCGCCAATGCGTCCGTCCATCATGTCCGATGGCGCGATGATATCAACACCCGCTTCGGCATGGTTCAGGGCTTGTTTGACCAATATTTCGATAGATTCATCGTTCGCAACATCGCCAGCGGCATTTAGGACACCGTCGTGGCCATGCGAGGTATACGGGTCAAGTGCAACGTCGGCCAAGACTGCAAGGTCTGGCACGCTGTCTTTCACTGCGCGCGTTGCCTGTTGTGCGAGACCGTTCGGATTATAGGCTTCTCTGCCATCATCGGTTTTGAGTTCCGGTGGGGTAGCGGGAAATAGTGCAATTGCCGGAATCTGTAGCGCGGCGAGTTTTTTTGCTTCTTCCGCAAGCAGGTCGACCGACAAGCGTTCTATACCCGGCATAGTGGCGACCGGCTCGGTGACGTTTTTACCGGGGCATACGAAAATCGGATAGATCAGATCGTTTACCGATATGGCACTTTCGCGGACTAATCGACGCAGCGATTCGGTTTGACGAAGACGTCGTAGGCGGATCGTTGGAAATCCATGATTGGTGTAATTTGCCATTGAGAAAATGCCGTGCAAGAAACAGTGATTTTTTATTATAGGCCCATAAACACCCGTATAAAATTCGTTTGCGGACTTAAAGTTTGGTAATTTCCGCGCAGCGGGCTTCAATCCAAGATTTCGCCTCGTCGGTAATCTCCGTGGCACTTTTATCGGCGGTTTCAATGGGTTTGCCGATGATCACTTGGATAACGCCAGGGCGTTTTTCAAAAGCATTGCGAGACCAAAATTCGCCCGCATTGTGCGCTACCGGCACGAGCGGACAATTCGCACGTTTGGCTAGGGCGGCACCACTAGGGGAATATTCGCTTGGTGCACCCGGCGGGGTTCGGGTACCTTCAGGAAATAAGAGAATCCACCAACCGTCGGCTATTCGTTCCTTGCCCTGCTTCAGCACCTGGCGCATGGCTTTTGCACCGGCGCTGCGATCGATCGCAATAGGGTTTAGGCTCCATAGGCCCCAGCCGAAGAACGGGATCCAAAATAACTCGCGTTTTAATACTTGTGCATGCGGTGGAAAAATAAACTGCATTGACATGGTTTCCCATGCCGATTGGTGTTTGCAAAAGATAACGCCGGCTTGTTCAGGGATATTCGTTGAGCCGTGAATTTCGTGCCTAAGTCCGCAAGTGACATTTAACCACCATAAGGCGCAGCGCGACCACTGAATAACAACTTGATAACGCAGCCGTCTCGGCAGCGGCAAAATGATGATACTAATTGCGCTGAAAATGATTGTTAATGGCGTCACGCCGATAAAATAAAGCAGCGAGCGAATCTTTG
>JBCCFA010000081.1:0-12364 GCA_039029975.1 Pseudomonadota bacterium | reverse complement strand
CTTGCGCACCGCGCTCGGCGCAAAATTTCCCATGGCTGCGTTCCGAGAAGAGTTAGAACGCCTTTGGGAAGAATTCATTCATGAGAATGGCATGCCGCTAAAGCCGGGCATCAAGCAAGCCCTCAATACCTTGCAAGAGCATTCGATTCCTTACGCCATCGCCACCTCCACACCGCACGAGCGTGCTCGACTGTCGCTAAAGATCGCGGGCATACTGGATTGCTTCGACGTGATCGTGGGAGGCGACCAGGTGTCTAACGGCAAACCCGCTCCGGACATTTTTATTTCCGCCGCCGAAAAAATCTCCATCGACCCAAGCCAATGTATCGCCGTTGAGGATTCTGCTGTTGGCACAAGGGCAGCGACCAGCGCTGGCATGTATACGATTCTTATTCCTGACTTAAAGCAACCCGACGGCGAAATTCGCGAACTTGCACATGAGATCCATCAGTCAATGGACCATGCGCTACCCAACATCATGGCGCTTCTTCAGCACACGAAACCATCAAATCTTAGCTAGCTAGAGCATCTAATAAACTTACGAGAAAATGATGAAAACGACATATCCATTTATTCTGTTAGCGCTTTGTTTGGTATCCGCGGCTGCCCAAGCGCAACACGAGGTATTGGTCAACCGCGACCAAGCACTAATGGCGTACACTAAATTCGAGGCTGATCCGCTAAATAATTTGGACCAAGCGCCCAGTTTTTTAAAGTTCATAGAAACTGACGGCGAAGTGCATATTGTGCTAGATCAAAAATTAACCACCTGGATGTACGAAGATCATCCGCCAGAGGCGCGCGCGATATTGTATGCCGCGTACATGGGAAGCAATATGCATGCGCAACTCACCGGGCTTGCAAGCGGCGATGACCCCGTGGCCGGGATGCGGGGCGTGTTGCATGCATACGGAAAGCTCGGAAAAAAGTACGCTGACCTATCGATTCCCGTTCTAGACGCGCTTGCTGATGCCGAGCAGGAAGACAGCTTGGCACCTGCGGTAAGCGATCTTCAAAACCAAGAATAAATAGACCGACGTGGCCTCGCGATTGCTCACAGCCAAATTGATAGACATCACCAGTTTACCAGTTGATGCAGTCGTGAATGCCGCAAATGAATCCTTGTTAGGGGGAGGTGGTGTTGATGGCGCAATTCATCGGGCGGCAGGACCTGAACTACTTGCCGAATGCCGACAGCTAGATGGATGCAAAACGGGCGAGGCGAAGTATACGGCAGCTTACAATTTACCCTGCGCTTACGTCATCCATACGGTGGGACCCGTGTGTCAAGGCGGACATTGCGACGAACCTGTATTACTCGCCAGCTGCTACCGAAACGTCCTGCAGATTGCCAGTAGCTTAGAGATTAATTCGATCGCGTTTCCTGCAATCAGTTGTGGTGTTTACGGATACCCGGCTGAGCTTGCCGTTGATATCGCCGTGAAAGAAGTCCGTTCATTTGAACAGGAACAACCCGAGGATATTACCTTCGCGTGTTTCGGAGATGATATGCTAGCGTTATACACAAAAGCTTTGACATTGGCAGAAGCAAAAGCGGCTAAGTAGTCCAGTATTACCAACCATGGCACGCAAATCCAAAGCAAAATTCCATCGAAACGTGCTGGCGTTGGTTTACGATTTTGACGGCACGCTGACCCCGCAACCTATGCAAGAATATACCGTGCTCCCACAGCTCGGCATTTCTGGTGACGAGTTTTGGCAAGAGGTTAATGAGGAAGTTATTCGCACGGGCGGCGATAGCATTCTCACGTATATGCGTTTGCTCGTTGAAAAAATCGATACCAATAAGCAGCATTTAAGTCGCGATGCATTGCGCGATCTAGCAAAAAAAATTAAGTACTACCCTGGTGTCGAGTCCTGGTTCGGACGCATTAATCAATACGTCCGCGAACGCTCAAACAATGCAGTGGAAGTTCGGCACTACATTATCTCAGCGGGTTTGAGTGAAATTTTGGAAGGCGTGAGCATTAAGCCGCATTTTGAACGCATTTACGCTTCCCAATATTACTTCAATCATCACGAAGCGGCCTGTTTCCCAACCATAGTGATTAACGACACAACCAAGACACAATATCTCTTCCGAATAAATAAAGGTCGAGAAGAATCGCAAGATTCGATCAATGAGTATATGTCCGAGGCAAAAAGGCCTATCCCATTTAATAACATGATCTACATTGGTGACGGGCTGACCGATGTCCCTTGCATGACCGTTGTAAAAAACTATGGTGGTTATGCGATCGCAGTACATCAACCAAACAACGAACAATCAGTAAATGTGTGCAAAGAACTCACCCAGGCTAACCGTATCGACTATTTTGCGCCTGCCGATTACAGACGTGGGCGCAAACTGGAAAAGCGCGTCAAAACCATGCTCGATGTAATCATTGCTAACATTTTTTTCGAACGAGAAAAATTCGAATTCCAACAAGACATCTAGTTCTACAATGTTCAACTTGAAAAAAAATTGGCCGCTATATCTCGTCTGCAGTTTGGCCATAAGCTTACTAGCTGCTTGCAAGTCTCCATCGTTGCCGTCGATGCCAAGCCTACCAGAGATACCAATTCTGAAAAAAAAAGAAGCGGCGCCTGAGCCCAAGGTAAGCAGTCCGCAGACAACACCGCGCGAAATCATGACCGCGCGCCTGGTTAACGATACGCCCGGTGCGGATACGCCGCCCATTACCGTTGGCAAGCTCATTGAGTTCGCCGATCGCTATCTTGCCTGCGATTGTTCCGAGAAACGTTTCGTCCAGTCATGGACGCGTACCGCGAATGGCTACTCACTGATTACCAACTCTGTGGCAATCAAACCAATTAGCTTAACGTGCCAAGAAGGTGAATCAAATAAAAGCTGTTTTCTAAACGAAATCGATCGTGGGTCTCAAGTTGCGGACCTGAAAGAACGCTTTGTTCCGGGTGGCGAATTTATTGAATTTATGTATAAAAATGGGCTCAAATGTGAACGTGTGACCCCTTGCCCTCCTGCTCAGTAGTACGTTCGATTAATCTTCGTGGCGTCACCTTTACGTCCCTCAATGATGTTCTAACCGCGCAAGCCGCGACGATTTTTGCCGCTAAAGCCATAGTTAAGTAACAACGGAAGCGCGGCAACCGATTTTCCCGTCGATTTTGCCACGGTTAAGATAAAAATCTTTTTCGACTGAGACCCTCGGTAATGAAATGCTGCGCTACAATATTATGATAGCGCAAAGAGAAAACCACCATGGCAGCACGACCTGACCTTGATCCAAATGAAACGTCGGAATGGCTAGACGCGCTAAACGCGATTATTGAGGAAGATGGCGCCGAGCGCGCGCACTTCCTTTTAGAGCAACTTATCGCTGGCGCCCGCCGCAACGGGGTCAATCTGCCCTACAACGCGAATACGGCCTACCTAAATACCATTCCGAAACACCGAGAAGTTTACACGCCAGGGGACCCTGCCTTGGAGTGGCGCATTCGCTCGATAAATCGCTGGAACGCCATGGCAATGGTCGTTAAAGCGAATCGAAAAAATGGCGAGCTTGGCGGACACATCGCCAGTTACGCATCGGCCGCCACCCTTTACGAAGTGGGGTTCAACCATTTTTGGCACGCACCGAGTGAAGAGCACGGCGGCGATTTAGTCTTTTTTCAAGGGCATTCAGCGCCCGGCATCTATGCGCGAGCTTACTTGCACGGATTAATTGACGAAGAGCAGCTGGATAAATTTCGCCAAGAAGTAGACGGCGGCGGCTTATCTTCTTACCCGCACCCTTGGTTGATGCCAGAGTTTTGGCAATTCCCAACGGTCTCCATGGGACTCGGTCCGTTGATGGCGATTTATCAAGCAAGGTTCATGCGCTATCTCGAAAATCGCGGATTAAAAACGCCAAGCAACCGAAAGGTCTGGGCGTTCATGGGCGATGGTGAAATGGATGAGCCAGAGGCTTTCGGTGCGGCGGCATTGGCGTCACGGGAGAAACTCGACAACCTCATTTTTGTCGTTAATTGCAACTTGCAACGACTTGATGGCCCTGTGCGCGGGAACGGCAAGATCATCCAAGAATTAGAGTCCGATTTTCGGGGCGCCGGCTGGAATGTCATCAAGGTTGTATGGGGCTCCTATTGGGACCCCCTTATCGCTCGGGACGCTGATGGACTGTTACTCAAAGCCATGGAAGAAACCGTTGACGGCGAATATCAGGCGATGAAAGCATTCAATGGGGCCTACGTGCGCGAAAAGTTTTTCGGCAAATACGAAGCGCTAAGAGCGATGGTGTCGCATTTGAGTGATGACGATATTTGGCGCCTAAACCGCGGCGGTCATGATCCACATAAAGTTTTCGCGGCTTACGCCAATGCCGTCGCGCATGAGGGCCAGCCTACGGTCATATTATGTAAGACCGTTAAAGGCTACGGTATGGGCAATGCCGGCGAGGGCAAAAACATTACCCATCAACAAAAGAAAATGGGCGAAGACGCGCTCAAACAATTTCGCGACCGTTTTAATATTCCAGTAAGCGATGAAGAACTAGCGGACGCACCTTTTTATAAACCACCGGAGGATTCCCCCGAAATGGTTTATATGCGTGAAAGAACGGCGGCCATGGGCGGGTTTGTACCGCAACGCCGACGCGAGACTGCGCCACTAAAAATCCCAGAACTCAATTTTTTTGACAAAGTCCTGGAAGGCAGCGGCGAAAGAGAAATTTCCACAACCATGGCTTTCGTTCGTGTGCTAACGGCTTTAACGCGCGATAAAGAATTGGGCCCGAGAGTGGTGCCCATCGTCCCAGATGAAGCGCGAACCTTCGGCATGGAAGGTATGTTCCGTCAACTCGGCATCTATTCTGCTATTGGCCAATTGTATGAACCAGTAGATCACGATCAAGTCATGTACTACCGGGAAGATATCCAAGGACAAATTCTCGAGGAAGGAATTAATGAAGCGGGCGCAATGAGCTCTTGGATTGCGGCAGCCAGCGCCTATAGCAGCCATGACCTGCAAATGATGCCGTTCTACATTTTTTATTCGATGTTCGGATTTCAACGCATCGGTGATCTGGCGTGGGCAGCGGGCGATATGCAAGCGCGCGGCTTCTTGCTGGGCGGCACAGCGGGACGGACGACGCTCGCTGGCGAAGGTTTACAGCATCAAGACGGCCATTCGCATTTGCTCGCGTCGACCATCCCCAATTGTGTCGCCTACGATCCCGCCTACGGCTATGAGCTAGCGATCATTATTCAAGCGGGCATGAAACGCATGTTCGAACAACAAGAGAACGTTTTCTATTATCTCACCGTGATGAATGAAAACTATATACACCCACCCATGCCGAGCGGCTGCGAGGAAGGCGTATTACGCGGTATTCATAATGTGTCGCGAACCCCAAACGCGAAAATTCAATTGTTTGGTAGCGGCTCGATTCTGCGAGAAGCCTTAGCAGCGCAGCAGCTCCTGCAAGACGATTTCGGTATTGAAGCGAACGTGTGGAGCGTTACAAGTTACACCGAGCTCCGTAGAGACGCGATGAGCGTTGCTCGCTGGAATTTACTGCACCCAGAAGATGCCGCAAAGAAAAGTTATTTGACGACCACGATGGAAGCTGAGAACGGTCCAGTAGTCGCAGCTAGCGATTATATGAACGTTCACGCTGGCCAGGTGAGAGAGTTTATCCCCAGCAAGTATTACGTTCTGGGGACAGATGGGTTCGGGCGGTCGGATTCGCGCGCCAAATTGCGTGAGTTCTTTGAAGTTAATCGGTATTACATCTGCTTAACGGCGTTAAAAGCGCTGGCCGACGAAGGAAGCTTATCGGCTGAACTCGTTAGCAAAGCAATGAATCAGTACAACATTGATCCCAACAAGCCAGACCCCGTTACCGTCTGAGAAACGCACATGGCCAACGAAACGAAAGTATTGGTTCCCGATATCGGCGATTTTGATGATGTAGACGTGATCGAAATCCTCGTAGGAGCTGGCGACGCCGTAGATCTGGAGGCGCCCCTGGTTACCTTGGAAAGTGATAAAGCAACCATGGATATCCCCGCGCCGCTAGCTGGAGTGATTAAACAGGTTGAAGTGAGCGTTGGCGACAAAGTCTCGGAAGGTTCGCTGCTGGTAACGATTGACGCAGCTGGGGTTTCCACCCCACCGGAAGAGACTGACGAAACGAACGAATCAACCAAGGACACGCCTGCTAAACCAGCAAGCGAAAATAACGCAGCGGCGCCGCCAACGCCCAAAGAAACGCATTCTGTCAACGTTGTAATACCGGATATCGGTGATTTCGAGGACGTCGACGTGATTGAGATTATCGCGAGTCCAGGCGCTTTAGTTGCGGCCGAAGAGCCTCTCATCACACTTGAAAGCGATAAGGCAACGATGGATATCCCGGCGCCCGTTGCTGGTGAATTGCTGAGTATTTCGGTGAAGGTGGGCGACAAGGTTAGCGAAGGCCATATCTTTGCTGTGATTAAGGCGCGCGAAGCAAGCGAGACAATACCGACACCAAAGGCAGAATCGGCACCATCGCCGTTGTCACAAGATGCGGTTAACGAACCTTCGGAACCCAGTCCGATTCCACCTCCTTCTCCCGCGCCGAAAACGGGAGACACACGCGCAAAGGTTTATGCGAGCCCGAGCGTGCGAAAATTCGCTCGTGAATTAGGCGTCGATTTATCTCAGGTCACTGGCAGCGGACGCAAAGCGCGTATCCTAAAATCTGATGTAAAAGCTCATGTAAAATCCAGCATGAGCACTGGCGGTGGCCTCAATTTTCCTAAGCCCCCCGAGATAGACTTCAGCAAATTTGGCGAAACGGAAACGATAGAACTCACGAAAATCCGGCGCCTAACGGGTGAAAACTTGCATCGCAGTTGGATCTCAATTCCCCATGTGACTCAATTCGACGAGGCGGATATCACCGAATTAGATGACTTCCGACTGTCGCAACTCGACAAAGCCGCGGAGTCTGGTACCAAACTTACCCTACTCGCCTTTTTGATGAAGGCTTGCGTCACTGTTCTTACGAAGTATCCGGATTTTAATTCCTCGTTATCACCGGATGGTCAAAGTCTGATACTCAAAAAATTTTTTCACATTGGCATGGCCGTAAATACCGAGGCCGGACTCGTTGTCCCAGTCATTAAGAATGTCGATCAGAAAGGTTTGTACGCAATCGCCCGCGAAATTCGCGAGCTAGCCCTAAAAGCGCGAGATAGGAAACTGGTACCCGCCGAAATGCAAGGCGCGTGTTTCACGTTATCTAATTTGGGCGGCATCGCCGGCACCGCATTCACGCCAATTATCAATCCACCAGAAGTCGCAATTCTTGGTATTTCGCCCGCCGTGACCAAACCCATGTACCGGGACGGCGAGCTGCAACCAAGATTAATGTTGCCCTTATCGCTCTCTTACGACCATCGAGTTATTGATGGCGTGGCGGGCGCAATGTTCACTAGGGAACTAAGCACCGTGTTAAGTGATATACGGCAAATTTTGTTATAAACAGGGCCCATGACAAGTAGCTCTGATACACCATCTGCGCGGTTTTCAATTGCCTTATTAGAGAATTCCCAAAACGAATTACTGTTCTTAAAACGTGCCTCTACGTCTTCGCTTGGACCTAATCAATGGGGCTTCCCTGCGGGCCACATTGAAGCAAACGAAAGCCCAACAAACTGCGCGCGAAGAGAGATAGCAGAAGAAATTGGCGCTGGGCATGTATTGCAACTCAAACGCTCGCACCCTCCAGTACGAGATCTTTTTTACGGAGGGCAATACGAGGTCCATTTGTTTCATTTCTTGTGGGAACAGGGCAATATCCAATTAAATGCAGAGCACAGCGAGTTCCGGTGGGTGAATAAAGCCGAATTGAAGACTTTAGATACGATGCTCGGAATCGACGAAGACATTCATTACCTTGGAATTTGGCCGGACGAATATTTACGCGCGGAATATCTGCCAAAAAAACAATGACGGAAACGATCGCGCTTAACTCAGTTCTGTTTGGTGAGGATTTTTTGGGCGCTTCGCCGCCGATAATAATTCTTCACGGTTTATTCGGCTCCGCTAGAAACTGGCAGACCATGGCACAAAAATTAGCTCAGGAGCGTTCTGTGTTCGCGCTTGATTTGCGCAATCATGGTGACTCCCCGCATACATCTTCCATGAGTTATCCGGAGATGGCCGCAGACGTTATTCAGTTTCTCGACGCCCACCAGATCGATTCGGCCAACTTAATTGGCCATAGCATGGGCGGAAAAACCGCCATGGATTTAGCCTTAGATTGGCCTGACAGAATTGCTACCCTCATCATCGTCGATATCGCGCCCATTGTTTACCAACACAACTATGACGAGTTGTTAGCAAACTTGCATGACTTAGATTTAACGGCAATTAAGCGCCGCGCAGATGCGAATAGACTGCTCGGTCAGGTGCTCGACGATGATGAGTTACGCTTGTTCCTGCTGCAAAACTTAATCGTTAAGCCCGGCGAACCGACCCGCTGGCGCATTAATCTAGAGGCCATTGAACGTAACGTTAACCATTTGGTTCAGTACACGCCGGAAGGAAACAACAAACAATTTAGCGGACCCGCACATTTGATTCGGGGTGGCTTGTCCGATTACGTGAGCGAAGATTACTACCCCGCTTTGACCCGCCTTTTTCCCAATCTTGAAATACATGTTATCGACGAGGCGGGTCACTGGCCGCACGCCCAAAAACCACAGGATTTCCTCGAGACGACGCAAAAAATATTGCGCTAAATATCCACTGATGCCGCTTGCTCTGTCGCCAGCATAAGTTTCTGCCAGCGGCTACTAGACGACCGTTGCGGCAACAGGCAAAATGCGCGGTCTCGCTCAAAACGCTACCTAATATGAATACCAAAAAAATCAATAAAGTGGTTCTTGCCTACTCTGGCGGACTCGATACCTCGGTCATCCTTAAATGGTTACAAGAAACCTATGATTGCGAAGTGGTCACGTTCACGGCAGATATCGGCCAAGGTGAAGAACTTGAACCCGCGCGAACAAAGGCACAGGCGATGCAAGTTAAAGAAATTTATATCGACGATCTTAAAGAAGAGTTCGTGCGTGATTTCGTCTTTCCAATGTTTCGGGCGAATGCGATTTACGAAGGCGAGTATCTACTCGGCACCTCAATTGCGCGACCTTTGATCGCGAAACGCCTAATCGAAATCGCGCGCGAAACTAATGCAGATGCGATTTCGCATGGCGCTACTGGTAAAGGTAATGACCAAGTGCGTTTTGAATTGGGTGCCTACGCGCTTGAGCCCGATATTCAGGTGATCGCGCCGTGGCGGGAATGGTCGCTAAATTCTCGAGAGACACTACTAGACTACGCATCGTCCAAAAATATTCCTATTGAATATAAAGCGGCAGGGCGTTCGCCCTATTCCATGGACGCGAATTTGCTACACATTTCCTATGAGGGAGGCGAACTTGAAGATCCTTGGGTCGAACCAAACGAGTCAATGTGGCGTTGGAGCGTATCACCACAGAATGCGCCTGACGAACCGGTAACGCTGACCTTAAGTTTCGAACACGGCGATATCGTCGCTATTGATGGCGCAGCGATGAAACCACATGAAGTATTGAGCGAACTAAATAGCATTGGTGGTCAACACGGCGTGGGTCGACTCGACATTGTCGAAAATCGGTACGTCGGTATGAAATCGAGAGGTTGCTATGAAACGCCTGGAGGTACCATTATGTTGAAGGCGCACAGAGCCATAGAATCTCTTACGCTCGATAGAGAGCTAGCGCATTTGAAAGATGAGCTCATGCCTAAATACTCGTCATTAATTTATAACGGCTATTGGTGGAGCCCTGAGCGAGAAGCATTACAGGGATTAATCGACGACACGCAACAGACCGTCAACGGGGAGGTGCGGCTTCAGTTGTACAAAGGTAACGTCAGTATTCTTGGCCGACGCTCAAACAGTGATTCGCTATTCAGCACGACGCTTGCAACATTTGAGGATGACGCGGGCAGCTACGATCAATCGGATGCCGAAGGATTTATCAAACTAAACGCGCTGCGCTTGCGGATGGCAAAAAAACTGCGTTCATGATTTAGACCCAATTCCTCGAGTTTTCGCTTGAGGCAACACAATCGTTTTCAATTTATGAGTCGTTTTGTGATCGAGTTCGCAACGGTCATCTAGTGGCTGAGATCGGCGTCTCAACTTCGCTGCAGCCTCCATCGAAAAATCTCGGTAAGCTCCTTGTCAAAATAAGCTCAGCATTATTTTTGCAAAGCCAGTGTTAACCGGTAGTAAATTCGAGACACTGCGAAATGATTAGGGAGACGACAGGTGACACAAACTGTGCACTTAGGAGCAGACGGTGCCGAACATGCAGACGCCCGGCTCATCGGCAATCGACCAGGTTTATCCCGCGCTTACGCTGAATGGTCGTCAAGGTGGTATCTCAAGCGACTTGGTAGACTATGGTGCTTGGGCAATATCGCCGCAACATTAGCGGTCTGTTATCTTGCTTGGTCGCAAATTTCGTCGGCCATCATCCTCAGTTGGACACTGTTCTTGGTCCTAAATGCCCTACTGTGTTTCACGTTTCTAGAACAAACACGCGACATTCCGCCTGATCACGATCCCGATAACGCGAGCTACATGAGTTTTTTCGCCGCTGTTTTTGGCGGCGGATGGGGTCTCTTACTTTTCGTCACGCATCCATCAGTTGATGGTGACGTTGTGTCCGCACTGCAAATGATCGTAATAGCAACCGCGGCGACTGCAATACCCACGTTTGCACTCCATCGTGTGGCGCTGCACGCGTTTTTCTTCACGCTTGCTCTACCGGCGTTCGCCGCCCACTACCGATCCCCGGTGGGCCATTCCGATATTTTCTTTTTGCTTTTATTACTGCTTTTTGTCGTTGGTTTGGGGATCGCCCGCACACAAGAACGCCTGGCATCGATGCTAAGCGCCTTTCTTGGCTTGGACCGTCCGTTCGCAAATCAAATACGCAACGAAAATTACCAATTCGAAAATGTTGTTGAAGGCCTTCGACGCAAACTCGCGCGAAACTTGCCCGGTAACAGCCATTTGAGTAGTTCGCTGGACGCTGTCGCTGATGGCGTTATTTCGATAAACGGATTCGGCTTTGTCGAATATTTAAACCCTATTGCCGAGGTAATGACCGGTACCGTTAAAGGAGCCGCGCAAAATATATCACTGGATGAGCTACTCCACCTAAAGTGCAATGAAACCCAGGCGTTGCTCAAATCCGTGCTGAACAATTTCCGCGATCATGAAGATACACAGATAAAACGAAAAACGACGCTTGTGCGCGAAGATGGTATTGAATTTAACGTTGAGTTGACCCTTATTCCACTGCGCAACGAACTGGGCTACTGCGACGGCGTGTCAGTGATCTTGCGGGAGATGACAGATCAGAATTTAATCGCTAAGGAGGCGAATTGGCGAGCGAGTTATGACCCCCTAACTAAACTCCTAAACCGTAAGGAGTTCGAGACGCGCCTACATGCGCTGTTCAACGAAACTATTCCGGAAGACACCGTTCAACATGCGCTGTGCGTTTTTGATTTAGATAACTTTCAACACATTAACGAAACCTACTCTCATCAGGCTGGCGATCGCGTATTGGCAACGCTGGCAGACGAATTTGATTCGAAGATTCGCGGTGCCGATATTCTCGCCAGAGTTGGAGACGATAAATTCGCGGTTCTATTAATCGGTTGTAAACGTGATAAAGCGCGGATGATTGCAGAAGGTTTACGCCGAATCGCAGAGGAATCTGCTTTAGAGCACAATGAACAAGGCTTCACTGTGACCATTAGTGCGGGCGTCGTCTCTTTCGACCCCTCAGTCGATAATATGACCGACGTGCTCGTCGCCGCAGATTCTGCCTGCAATAACGCGAAAAAAGCTGGCGGAAACAGGGTCTTTACAATTTTGGACGAGGACGCTGACTTTTCTGTTAACGATGAAATTAAAGAACTAAGGCACATTCAAAACGCTTTGTCGGAAAATCAGCTAATGCTTCAGACTCGGTCCATCAGTTGTTCAGGGCGCCGCGAAACGAATCCATTAGGTTTAAGCAGCGGATCAGGCGACTTAGGCTGTGAAGTTTTGCTTAGAATGGTCGATGCAGACGGCAATATCTGCGCGCCCCGGCGGCGACTAGCCGCGTCACAGCGTTTTCAACTAATGCCCGAACTCGACCGATGGGGCATGAAAGCGACGCTGGACGCGGTGAGAATGAATCATCCGCAACTGGCAGCCTTTCGGACGATCTTTATCTCTCTGTCCGGACAGTCCCTGAACGATGATAATTTTATCGACGCCGT
>JBCCFA010000080.1:0-12379 GCA_039029975.1 Pseudomonadota bacterium | reverse complement strand
TTATCTTTCGGCACGATCCGTTTTACCACGGATCCTTTGACATGAAAGTGCAGGTTCGACCCCACGCAATCGTGCATGGCGATACCATCGTGTTGGCGTAATTCCCAAGCGCGCGCGGAATAGCGATACGGTTTAGAGGTCAAAGCACCCACTGGACATAAGTCGATCACGTTCCCCGACAGTTCCGAATTCATCGCTTTTTCGATATACGTGCCAATCTCCATGTGTTCGCCGCGACCGGTTGCGCCTAATTCGCGCAAGCCCGCGACTTCCTCGCCGAATCGCACACAACGCGTACAGTGAATGCAGCGGGTCATATCGGTTTGCACTAATGGGCCAATATCTTTGTCGCGAACAACGCGTTTTGCTTCGGTGTACCGCGAAACGTCACCGCCGTAGCCCATCGCCAAATCTTGTAGCTCACATTCGCCGCCTTGGTCGCAAATTGGGCAATCGAGTGGATGGTTGATCAACAGAAATTCCATGGTCGATTTCTGCGCATCGACGGCACGCTCGGAGCGGGTGGACACTTTCATGCCGTCCATCACCGGTGTCGCGCACGCAGGTAGCGGTTTCGGTGCTTTCTCGACATCGACCAAACACATCCGACAGTTCGCGGCCACGCTTAAGTGTTTGTGATAACAAAAGCGCGGAATATAAATGCCGGCAGCATCGGTCGCTTCGATCAACATCGCGCCCTTGCGGGTCTCAATGCTCTGGCCGTCTACCTCGATAGTGATTACGTCGTCACTCATAATGGCCCGCTCTACTTACGCGGCCTCGGATGGTTCTTTGTTGAACATACTTTTGCCCGTGTTGATATAGGCTTCGAATTCGTGGCGAAAGCGCTTCACGAAACTGCGCACCGGCATTGCCGCTGCGTCACCTAAGGCGCAAATGGTCCGGCCTTCAATTTTGGACGCCACATCATCTAACTTATCCAGATCTTCGGGGTGCCCTTCGCCGTCGACGATGCGACACAACATACGATACAACCAGCCCGTGCCTTCGCGGCACGGTGTGCACTGCCCGCATGATTCGGCATAATAAAATCGCGAGATGCGTCGCAGCACTTCAACCATGTCTGCCGAATCGTCCATCACGATGACCGCACCCGAGCCAAGCATGGAACCGGCACCGGCGATGGAATCGTAGTCCATATCAAGCGCTAACATTTCCTCGCCGGTTAATACCGGTACCGACGAACCGCCTGGAATTACCGCTTTTAACTCATGACCATCGCGCACGCCGCCAGCGAGCGCCAATAAATCTTTAAACGAAGTACCTAAGGGCACTTCAAAGTTACCCGGGTTATTTACATGGCCACTGACGGAGAAAATCTTCGTGCCGCCGTTATTTTCTTTACCAAGTCCGCTAAACCACTCTGCGCCTTCACGCATGATCTTGGGCACAGACGCTAAGGACTCGGTGTTATTGATGGTGGTTGGTTGGCCGTATAAACCGTAACCTGCCGGAAAGGGTGGTTTGAAACGGGGTTGGCCCTTCTTACCCTCGAGCGATTCAAGTAAAGCCGTTTCCTCGCCGCAGATATAGGCACCCGCGCCCAGATGGTTGTACAGATCAAAGTCTGTGCCGGACCCCTTAAGGTTTTTTCCAAGTAATCCTAATTCGTAAGCTTCGGCTAAAGCCTTATCGAACCGTGCTGCCGGCTCATCCATAAATTCACCACGCATATAGTTGTATCCCACCGTGGCGCCGATGGCATAGCCGGCAATCGCCATACCTTCCACCAATGCGTGCGGATTAAAACGCAGGATGTCGCGGTCTTTACAAGTACCCGGTTCACTCTCATCGGAGTTACATACAATATATTTCTGCGCCTGCGTATCCGGCATGAAGCTCCATTTCACGCCAGTGGGGAAACCTGCGCCGCCACGGCCGCGGAGGCCCGATGCCTTAACCAGCTCTATGACATCTTTCGGCGGTATGCTCTCGCTTAGAATTTTCTCCCAAGCTTGATAGCCACCAATCTTCTTATACGTCTCTAGTGACCATGGCTCATCGTACTGCCGGGTTTCATAACAGTTTAGGTTTAAGGTGACGTCGCTCATTTCAATTCCGCCAAAATTTCGTCCACTTTCTCCGGCGTTAAGTTCTCGTGGTAAACGTGATCAACCATCATCATTGGTGCACCACAGCACGCCGCCAAGCATTCTTCTTCGCGCTTGAGAAAAATTCGTCCATCCGCTGTCGTCTCGCCAGTTTTGATACCCAAAGTCCGTTCAACGTGTTGCACAATTTGGTCACTCCCGCGCAACATGCAGGACACGTTCGTGCACACCGACACGCTGTGGCGTCCAACTTTTTTCGTTTCGAACATGGAATAAAAGCTGGCAACTTCGTAGACCGCAATTCGCGGCATACCTAGATAATCAGCAACCGCATCCATCAATTCAGTGGTGAGGTAACCTTCGTTTTCATGCTGCACTTCTTGTAACGCAGCCAACACCGCTGACTGCCGTTGATCGGCAGGATATTTCGCCAGCCAGTGTTCGATCACTTCGATCGCGTGGTCGCTTAAGATTGATGTGTCTGCTTCAGCCATTTCTACATTTCACTGCATCGGACTAACGATCGATTTCTCCGAAAACGACGTCCATGGTCCCGATTACCGCCACCACGTCGGCAAGCATGTGGCCGCTTACCATTTCGTTCATTGCCGATAAATGGGCAAAACCAGGGGCGCGGGCTTTCAGTCGGTATGGTTTGTTGGCGCCATCAGAAATCAAGTAGATGCCAAATTCGCCTTTCGGGTGTTCCACAGCTGAGTAAACTTCGCCAGCCGGCACGCAATAGCCCTCGGTAAATAATTTGAAGTGATGGATTAATGACTCCATGTCGCCTTTCATTTCTTCGCGTTTTGGTGGCGCGAGTTTGTGGTCGTCTAGCATTACCGGACCCGGGTTATCTTTCAGCCATTTCACGCATTGTTTAATGATGCGCGCAGACTGGCGCATTTCTTCGATTCGCACGAGATAACGCGCGTAGCAGTCGCCATTAATGCCAACGGGGATATCAAAATCTAAATCTGCATAAACTTCGTAAGGCTGTTTTTTACGCAAATCCCACTCAACGCCAGAGCCTCGCAACATGGGGCCGGTAAATCCTAGTTCGAGCGCGCGTTCAGCGGTGACAATACCGATATCAACCGTTCGTTGCTTCCAAATACGATTGTCGGTGAGCAGCGTTTCGTACTCATCAACGCACCCGGGGAAGCGATCGGCGAAGTCTTCGATGAAATCGAGCATGCTGCCGCCGCGCGATTCATTGAGCGCATCCACTTCTTTTTGCGAATGCCACTTAGAAGCTTCGTATTTAGGCATGGCGTCCGGCAGATCACGGTAAACGCCACCAGGACGGTAGTAGGTCGCGTGCATACGCGTGCCGGAGACCGCTTCATAGCAATCCATTAAATCTTCGCGCTCGCGAAAGCAGTACAGAAAGATGGTCATGGCACCAATATCAAGGCCATGCGCACCTAACCACATCAAGTGATTTAGAATTCGTGTGATTTCATCAAACATCACGCGAATGTATTGGGCGCGGATGGGAGGCGTGATACCGAGCAATTTTTCTATGGCATTAACATAGGCGTGCTCGTTACACATCATCGAGACATAATCGAGACGGTCCATGTAGCCAATGCTTTGATTAAACGGTTTATGTTCGGCGAGTTTTTCGGTACCCCGATGCAACAAACCGATATGCGGATCGGCGCGGTCAATAACCTCACCATCCATTTCCAGCACCAAGCGCAACACGCCATGAGCGGCCGGGTGTTGAGGCCCGAAATTCAATGTCATGTTACGAATTTCAGCCATCTTGGGTTTCCGCTTCGTCGTTGCTAGCCACTTGTCCAAATCGGTTATCGTCGCGAATCACACGCGGCACAAGTACTCGGTTCTCAATGGTCACGGGCTGATAAACAACGCGCTTTTGCTCTTCGTCGTAGCGGACTTCCACGTGTCCTTCCAGTGGAAAATCTTTGCGAAAGGGATGCCCTATGAAACCGTAGTCGGTCAGAATTCGGCGCAGATCGGGATGGTTATTGAATAACACGCCAAACAAATCAAACACCTCGCGCTCGTACCAGTCTGCCGATGCCCACACGCTTATCACCGAATCGAGCCTTGGTGGGTCGCCAGCTGGGAAGGTTTTGATGCGAATTCTTTGGTTGTGCGCAACCGAGATTAAATGATAAGCCACGGCGAATCGCTCGCTATCTTTGCTCGGCGTGTCAGCCTTGCGCACCCCCCGGCTGAAACCTGAATCGGTTGCTGAATTCGTTACCCAATCAGCCTGGCCAAAGCTCAAGTAATCAACGCCACTTAAATCAACGAGCTGTTTGAAGGCAAATTGGTCGTCGCGACTCAAAGTTTCGGCGACGGCTAAGATGTCTGCTGAGCGCACCGTGACCGTTAGCTCGCCTCGATCTATCTCACTGGTGAGCACTGCTTCGCCTAAAGCTGACGTTACCTGGTCGTGAAGTGCCTGTAGTTGACGTTCGCTCATCTTGAAATGGCTAAGTGTTGCCGCAACCTCTAACTTGCGCGTTTGATAGTGTTAGTTCGTTTGATTTTTTTCTGAAGTTGAAGCACGCCAAAGAGTAGGGCTTCGGCGGTTGGCGGACAGCCAGGCACATACACATCGACCGGCACAATGCGATCGCAGCCGCGCGTGACCGCGTAAGAGTAATGGTAATAGCCGCCGCCGTTTGCGCACGACCCCATCGAAATAACCCATTTCGGTTCGGTCATCTGGTCGTATACTTTGCGCAGCGCTGGCGCCATTTTGTTGACCAAGGTACCGGCAACGATCATCACATCGGATTGCCGGGGGCTGGGTCGGAAAACGACACCAAAACGGTCCAAATCGTAGCGAGACGCGCCCGCCTGCATCATTTCCACGGCGCAGCAAGCTAACCCAAATGTCATTGGCCACATAGACCCGGTGCGGGCCCAATTCACGACCGTGTCAACGGTGGTGGTGATAAACCCTTGCTCTGACTCTGCTACTCCCATTCGAGCGACCCCTTCCTCCATTCGTACACGAAACCAATGGTCAGAATGCCCAGGAAAATAAGCCCGGCAATGAAGCCAAACATCCCGATCTCTTTCAGCACCACAGCCCAAGGCACGAAGAAAGCAATTTCTAAGTCGAAAATGATGAACAGAATGGCGACTAAGTAGTAGCGCACATCGAATTTCATCCGCGCGTCTTCGAAAGCTTCGAAACCGCATTCATAAGGTGAGTTCTTTTCGCTATCCGGCTTGCGAGTGCCAAATACAAAACTCGCACCAAAGCTCGCCGCCATCGATACGGCGCCGAATCCAAGGCCGATTGCGATAAAAATTAGGATTGGTAAGTACAGTTCTAACACGTTGTTCCGCCACCGATTTCAAATACGGTGGAACCCGATTAGTTGATCAAATTAGCAGACATCGCGTGCTAGGAATAAGATTTCTAGACGCTCCCTCAAGTCCGCCAGCACGACGATTTCCGCTTGGCGCTACCCAAAAACCCCCATATTCAGAGTGTGCATTAGGCAATTATCTATTGTATCTGATTTTAGGGCACATTTTTGGGATTCACAGTCGAAATTCGCCGAATTCAGAGAAATATAGCGTCGGTCAAAGACGCTTCTGAAGAAAACTATCCCATCAAGCGTAAAAGCCGTCAGAATCCCGGTTTCAGATCGGCCCTAGCGCCTGGGCAACATTCGCAAAATCACAATGGTGCCGATGGCCGGAGTCGAACCGGCACGCCTCTCGGCACTGCCCCCTCAAGACAGCGTGTCTACCAATTCCACCACATCGGCGTGATTTGGCGCGAAGTTACGCGGCCGCGCGATCATACGCAATCTGCCATCAGCAGACCAGCCACAGCAGCTGCGCCGGACCTTCAATATCAGCGTAAATCGTGGATTTAGCGGCGAGGTTTAGTCTATTCGGTCGGGATTTGCGGCAAATCGTCCACCATGTTCCCGGCATTTTCCGGAATCGGTGGGACGTCCGGCACCGCTAAATCATCGCTCGGTGCGTCAGCCGCCGGCTCTTCGGTTTCAACGATTTCTTGTTGAATAACCGTGGGAATGTCACCCAAGCTTTGCTCGACGATGCTTTGTGGTCCTTGCTGGCCCTTAGCCATGTATGCCAGCAAAAAGCTATTGGCGAAAAATACGAGCGCCAGAATACCGGTCACGCGAGTCAAAAAAGACGCCGAACCACGCGCGCCGAAAACAGTGGAAGAGGCACCGCTGCCGAACGCTGCGCCTGCCGTAGCGCCAGTGCCTTGTTGCAATAGAATGACGGCAATTAAAGCCAGGCCCAGCATCACATGCAGAACCAGTAATATTGTTTGCATCAAAAACTCCTAAGAAATCCCGCAATGCTGAGGCGCGAATTCCGATGCTCGTCTCGTCGTTTTAAAAATGAGGTTTCTTCACTTACGGCAATGCCGCTTTGGGCTCAACCGGTTGATCCCGGGTTGGGCACGATGCCATCACTTACCGGCTGGCAGCCGCCCATTATACCGCATTTGCGATAGCGACGAATGATTCGGTTTGCAGAGACGCGCCGCCCACCAGGCCGCCATCCACGTCTTCCATTGCAAAAATATTAGCCGCATTATCTGCTTTCACGCTGCCGCCGTACAAAATTCGGCAACGCTCGGCCACCGCCGCGTCCCAACCGCCCAGCAATTCTCGCACAAAGGCATGCACTTCTTGCGCTTGTTCAGGGCTTGCCGTCTTGCCGGTGCCAATCGCCCATACCGGCTCATAGGCTAATACCAACTCGCCATAATCGGCCGCCGGATGGGCAAAAACCGCCGCAAGTTGCGTCTCAATGACCTGACGGGTTTGTCCGCCCTCACGCTCTTCTAAAGTTTCACCAATGCAAATAATCGGCCGCATATCCGCCGCAGCAACGACCCGTGCTTTGTCGCTGACTAACGCGGAATCTTCGCCATATAACTGGCGCCGTTCCGAATGCCCAACAATGACATACGAACACCCTAAGTCGCTCAACATTGCTGCCGACACCTCACCGGTGTAGGCCCCGTTCGCTTGCTGTGACACGTTCTGCGCCCCCAGCGTTACCTGCAAAGACTGCAGCGCTGCTTTGACAATTGAAAGATAGGGAAATGGCGGACAAATGAGGACATCAGTTTCGCCGTTAATACCCGCCGCGATACCCCTAGCTAGCGCGCGCGCATCCGCTTCACTGCCATTCATTTTCCAGTTGCCGGCGATGAGTCGTTTTCGATTCATTGTGTCATGGTCCTTAGCGAATTTGATGTGTTGCGATTGACGAGTTAGCGAGGAGAAAACGCGCGCCTAAAACAAGTCTAGCCATTTTTACTCGATCGATGCGGGGATTTTCATGCCAACCAAATTGTACAAATCTTTCAGCATAATGCCCTCAATTTCTTGGTACTTCCCCACACGCAGGCGGCGCGGCAGGACGACGTTGCCAAAACGTACGCGGTTGAGGCGGCTTACCTGCACACCTTGCGATTCCCAAATTTTACGGACCTCGCGGTTACGTCCTTGTCTTACCACGCAGTAGTACCACTTATTGCTGCCGGGGGTGTCGTGGTCCTCTCCCAGCACAACGTCCGCTAATTGATAGTGCTCGCCGTCGATCTCTATGCCGTTGCGCATGGCCTGCAAGGCAACGTCGCTGACTTGTCCGTAAACGCGGACGGCATATTCACGGTCGAGCTGATAGCGAGGATGCATCAATCGGTTCGCCAACTCACCGTGGTTGGTGAATAAGATTAAACCGCCGGTGTTAATGTCTAAGCGCCCAACGCTAACCCAGCGCGAGCGTTCAATTCTGGGCAATAGCTTGAATATCGATTTCTCGCCGCGTTCAACTTTCTTAGCACACACGACACCGACTGGTTTATTTAAAGCAATGACGCGGGGTTTGATGCTGCCGCCAGCAATGCGTAAGCGCTTTCCGTCTAGCTCGACTTTATCCTTCGTCGTAATGGCTTCGCCAATTTCCGCCACCCGACCATTCACAGCAATGCGTCCGGCGCGAATCCATGTTTCCACCTGACGTCGAGAGCCAATACCTGCGCGCGCCAACACTTTTTGGATCCGTTCTTCAGCCATCATGCGTTATCGGATTATTCTTACTGTTCCGATACAGACAGGTCGTCAGCGGTGATTGTATCGTCCGATTGCTCAACGGCTTCATCCGCTTCGATGTGGTTAATCGATGGGGTGACCTGCGGCGAGTCATCTTCAACCCCAGCAGACGCATCACCTTCGTTCGCACTAGGGCTCGGCTCTAAATTTTGTGTCTCTGTTGCTGCCGGTTCTTCAGCTCGTCCCTCGCCACCTTCGTCGATGTTTTGGTCGCGGAACAGATCGGCATTGATATCGTCGAAGTCTTTCAACTCTGCCAAGCTCGGGAGATCGTCAATTGAAGCTAGATTAAAATAATCCAAAAATGATTTGGTGGTGGCATAAACCGCGGGTTTGCCCGGCACATCGCGATGGCCAACAACTCTCACCCATTCGCGTTCTAATAATGTGCGGACGATCCCTGTACTCACGGCGACGCCGCGAATGCTCTCTATTTCGCCGCGGGTGATGGGTTGCCGATAAGCAATGATCGCGAGCGTCTCCAATAGCGCACGGGAATATTTCGGGCGACGCTCTTCAAACAAGCGGTTCATCCACGGCGCAATTTCGGCGCGGGCTTGGAAGCGATAGCCTGACGCCACCTGTACTAGTTCGATACCCGCATTCTCGTAGTCGACCTCGAGTTCTTCTAAGGTACGACGCACTTTATCTCGCTTGGGCGGGTCATCGTCTTCTTCGAATAACCCCATGAGTCGATCTAAAGAAAGCGGCGCCTCGGTAATCATGAGCGCCGCTTCAAGGACTTGTTTTAATCGTTCCGTTTCCATCAGTTAAATACGTAAAACTTTATGCCGCCAATTTAACGTAAATTGGCCCGTTGTCTTCATTCTGAACCATTTCAATTAGCGCTTCGCGCAGCAATTCCAAAATGGCAATTAATGCGACGACCGCGCCAGCGCGGCCTTCTGCGGCGGTAAACAACTCCGAAAAAGTCGTGAAGCGATCAGGCTTCACTTTATCTAAGATGATGCCCATGCGCTCCCGTACAGAAAGCGGTTCGCGTTGTATACGGTGATCGGCAAACATTTCGGCCCGCTTGAGCACGTCCTGAAAAGCAGACAACACGCTTTCAAGCGAAACCTCGGGCGGTTCGTATTCTTCAACGTGATGTTCGAAAGCAACGATGACCGCATGCAAATCACGTTCTAAGCGCGGCAATTCGTCTAAATCTTGGGCGGCATTCTTATAGCGCTCGTATTCCTGTAGCCGACGGACTAATTCGGCCCGCGGGTCGGCCTCATCCTCTTCTTCGGTTTTTGGCCGCGGTAATAACATTCGTGATTTAATCTCCGCAAGAAGCGCGGCCATCACTAGGTATTCCGCCGCAAGCTCGAGCTTAATCTCCTGCATCATTTCAATGTATGACATGTATTGCGCGGTAATGTGCGCGATTGGGATGTCTAAGATGTCGAGGTTTTGTCGTTTGATGAGATAGAGCAGCAAATCTAGCGGACCTTCAAAAGCCTCCAAAAAAACTTCCAACGCGTCAGGCGGAATATAGAGATCCTTTGGCGGCTCATTAATGGGCGTGCCCTGCACCACGGCGAACGGCATTTCACCTTGCTGAGGCATTTTCGATTGCGCTAATAAATCGTTATCGGGTGGCATTTTCATCACTATCGATAGACTAGGTTCATCGCCTGGCGGACTTCATCTAAGGTATCACGAGCGGCTTCGCGTGCAGCATCGCAACCTTCATCGATGATGGCAAATACCGCGTCTTTATCCGCCAAATACTCTTGGCTACGTTCCCTGATTGGCGCTTGCTCTTTCAGGACGGCGTCAATGATTGGGCCTTTGCAATCTAGGCAACCGATCGAGGCGGTTCGGCAACCATTTTCGGCCCACTGCTTGGTGTCCTCATCTGAATAAACTTCATGTAGCTGCCAAACCGGGCAATTTTGCGGATCGCCGGGGTCAGTCAAGCGTACCCTAGCAGGATCGGTCGGCATGGTACGCAACTTTTGCTCAACGGTTTCCGGTTGCTCGCGCAGACTGATGACGTTGTTGTAAGACTTCGACATTTTTTCGCCATCGAGACCCGGCATTTTTGATTCTGGGGTAAGCAAGGCCTGAGGCTCGGGCAAAATCACCTTACCGCCGCCTTCTAGATAGCCAAACAATCGTTCGCGATCGCCAAGCGAAATGTTTTGTTGCGCCTCTAAAAACGCGTGACCTTTTTCGAGCGCCTCCGCGTCTCCTTCTTCTTGGTAGCTCTTGCGTAATTCAGCATAGAGCTTGGCATTACGCTTACCCATTTTTTTGATGGCCGCTTCGGCTTTCTCTTCAAAGCCAGGTTCGCGGCCGTATAAGTAGTTAAAACGGCGTGCAACCTCGCGTGCCATTTCAATGTGCGCAACCTGGTCCTCTCCCACCGGCACATGACCAGCGCGATAGATCAGAATGTCGGCCGCCTGGAGCAAGGGGTAGCCGAGAAAACCATAGGTGGATAGATCGCGCTCTTTTAGTTTTTCCTGCTGGTCTTTATAACTCGGCACGCGTTCCAGCCAAGAAATTGGCGTCATCATCGACAACAGCAAATGCAGTTCGGCATGCTCAGGCACGCGCGACTGGATGAAAATCGTCGCTTCTCCCGGGTTAATGCCTACGGACAGCCAGTCAACCACGATATCGAAAACCGAATCACTGATGATCGACGTATCTTCATACGCGGTGGTCAAGGCGTGCCAATCCGCGACGAAGAAAAAGCACTCGTATTCATGCTGTAGCTCGATCCAATTTTTCAAGACACCATGATAGTGCCCTAGGTGCAACGCACCGGTTGGTCTCATCCCAGATAAAACGCGACGATTATTCGACATTTCGTTAACTTCAAACCAAATTCATAACCAATCGTAAGATTGGATTTAGCAAGAAATCTAGTACGTTCGTGGAAATCAGGATGGCCAGTAAAGCAACGATCCCGAGCATGCCAAATGGTTCAAGTCTGTTGAAAAATTTGCCGGCTCGCGCTGGCATGGCGGAAGTCAAAATTCGACTGCCGTCTAGGGGTGGAATTGGGAGCAAGTTGATTACCATTATCGTTGCGTTGAGCATTATCCCAACGTAGCACATGTAAAGTAAACTCCCGCTGGCGCCGTTGATGCGTAGCACGTGTAGAAAAACACACCACGCGATAAGCATCAACAAATTCGCGCCCGGGCCCGCCACAGCGACCAAGGCGATATCACGGCGAGGATGACTGAAATTGTCGCTTTGGATCGGCACAGGTTTCGCCCAACCAAAGAAAAATGGCGGGGCTCCGATTATCAGCGAGCAACAATACAAACCGAATGGCACCAAGAGCGAGCCAAGTGGGTCAACGTGTTTGATCGGATTTAAACTCAATCGCCCCAAGTCGGCGGCCGTGCTATCGCCGCACCGATTGGCGACCCACCCATGGGCAACCTCATGAACTGTGATGGCAAATACGGCTGGAATTAGCGCGGCGAAGAAGTAGCTGGCTTTTTCCATTAGCCGCTAGGAAATAACTGTGTCAAATGGTTCGGGCCTCTGCACTGGCACCTAGTTTTCAGTGCCTGCGATCATATCATCAACTGGACCAAGCCCGCTGCGTACGAGCACCGGATCGCCGCTAGTACAGTCAATTACGGTTGTTTCGTCACTTTCGCAGGGGCCGCTTTCAAGCAACACTTCGCAGGCATGAGAAAATTTCGCGTCTATTTCCTCAAAATCAAAGAACAGCTCGTTTTCGAAACTCACCGTCGTGCTTAGGATCGGCGCATCAAACGCCGCCAGCAGGGCTTGCGCGACCGAGTGGTTTGGAATCCTTAGGCCGATCGATTTGCGTTTTTTATCTTGCAAACGTCGGGGAAGCTCCCTTGTTGCTGGCAAAATAAACGTGTACGGACCGGGAGTAAGCGCCTTAATCAAGCGATACTGCCGATTATCAACTTTGGCATAACGCGATAACTCACTCAAATCACTGCACACCAGCGTAAAAAAGTGCTCTTTACCCGCCTGACGAACAATCTTGATGGCTTCTTGTGCTTCGGTCGCTTCAATCGCACACGCAAATGCGTACAGAGAATCGGTTGGATACACAATCGCCTTGCCGTTGCGCAGCGCTTCCGCCGCCTGCGTTATCAAGCGCGGCTGGGGGCTTTCAATTTGTTTCTCTGCCTGTGATGCTCTTGGGCTTTTTGTAATGAGCACTTGATCGTAGGGGATCGTTGTTTC
>JBCCFA010000079.1:0-12434 GCA_039029975.1 Pseudomonadota bacterium | reverse complement strand
TGGCTTTTTCAGCTGCTTCCTTTAAACGCTGTAACGCTAAGGGATCATTGTGAAGATCAATGCCTTGCTCTTTTTGGAATTCATCGGCTAGAAAATCAATTAGGCGCAAATCAAAATCTTCGCCGCCCAAGAATGTATCGCCATTGGTCGACAACACTTCAAACTGGTGTTCACCGTCGACCTCTGCAATCTCAATAATCGACACGTCGAATGTACCACCGCCAAGGTCGTAAACAGCGAGTTTCGCGTCTCCACCTTTTTTATCCATGCCATAGGCAAGAGCCGCAGCCGTGGGTTCGTTGATAATACGTTTGACGTCTAGACCTGCAATTCGTCCTGCGTCTTTCGTCGCCTGCCGCTGAGAATCATTGAAGTAAGCGGGTACGGTAATTACTGCTTCGGTGATCGTTTCACCCAAGTAGTCTTCGGCAGTTTTTTTCATCTTCATCAAGATGCGGGCCGAGATTTCTGGCGGCGCCATTTTGTTACCTTGGACTTCCACCCAGGCATCGCCATTATCAGCAGCGACAATTTTGTATGGCACCATACTGACGTCTCTTTGCACCACGTCGTCTTCGAACCGGCGGCCAATTAACCGTTTTACCGCGAACAAGGTGTTGTCTGGGTTGGTCACAGCCTGTCGTTTAGCGGACTGACCAACCAGCACTTCATCGTCATTGGCAAACGCCACGACAGACGGTGTGGTGCGTCCACCTTCGCTGTTCTCAATTACTTTTGCTGAACCGCCCTCTAACACCGCAACACAGGAGTTAGTGGTGCCCAAGTCAATTCCGATAATTTTTCCCATGACTAGCCTCTTCGCTAAAAATCTATTTGTTAATATTTAAGTAGGGTCGATTAATGTGTTTTCAACATCATCAATGCATATGAGAGGTCATTCAGAGGCCTCTATTCCTCAGCTGACTTCTTCGCCACCACAACCATTGCTGGTCGAATTAAGCGGTCGTTGAGCAAGTAGCCTTTTTGCATGACGCGCAATACTTTACCGGCTTCCACCTCCACAGATTCTTCCATCATCATGGCCTGGTGGAACTCAGGATCAAAACTTTCCCCAGCGGGATTGAGTTCCTGAACGCCGCGTTTTTCGAGTGCTGATTCAAACATTTTGAGAGTCAGTGACATGCCTTCTTTTAAAGAATCCACATCCGTAGCGGTATTGGCGGCGTCGAAACCCAGATCCATGCTGTCCTTGACCGGGAGTAACTCGTTAATAAATTTTTCTATCCCGAATTTATGCGCCGCTTCAACGTCTTTTTCAGCTCGCTTGCGAACGTTTTCAAGTTCCGCCATGGCTCGCAATGCCTCGTCTTTGTGCTTTTCCGCCGCACTCAGGGCACTATCAAGGGCGACCTGTAGCTTGGCCTCCTCGTCTAGCGCAAGGTCGGGTTCTTGATCGTTACTCTGATCAAGTTCGGCCTCTTCGGCGACCGCTTCATTCGTCTCGCTATCCGGCTCTGCGCCCGCTGACACAACATCTTTTTGCTCGTCTTCGCCCACGTTTCCACCTCGCCGCTGCTTGCCCGCACGAGGCGAGTAGCTGCTAAACATTTGAATTAGTTGGATTTATTCTCGAACAGATAGCTCAAAGCGAACCTCTTTGAGGCTATCGATCTCCACTCAATCGGAAGATGGGGACGAATCAGTTTGAATTCAAGGCCGTGCCTAACATTTTTGCTGTTAGGCCGACGATTGGAATGACTTTTTCATATTCCATGCGCGTGGGACCAATCACGCCCAGCACACCGAGGATTTCGTTGCCATCGCCATAGGGCGAAGTAACAATGCTGCAATCATCCAATACTTCGTAGCCCGATTCCTCACCAATGAATATTTGGATGCCAGAGCTACTTAACGCGTTATCGAGAAGGTGCAAGATATCGCGCTTCTGGTTAAAGGCTTCAAAGAGGTTTCTGAGCTTTTCGATATCCGATAGTTCGTTCACATCCATGAGGTTAGTTTCGCCAGCCATGACATAATCACCGCTCGAGACATCGCCACTGTCCACAAACACCTTCTGAGTCATTTCAATAACTGCTTGAGACAAGCGATTCATTTCATCGCGCGTGGCTTGCATTTCCTTGAGCAAATCACGTTTCACGCTACTGAGATTTTTACCCGCGAAAGCGGAATTCAAATAATTCGCTGCCTGGGTTAGTTCCGACGCGGTGTAGTTCCGTTCGGTATGGATGACTTTGTTTTGAACCTCTTTGTCATTGATAACGAGAATGGCGAGCACGCGATTGTCGTTTAGTGCCAAAAATTCAACCTGCCGAAGTGATTTATATTCGGTTCGGGGAAGCATGACTAAACCAGCAAGTTTGGTTACGTCAGATAACAGGGTTGATGTTTTTTCCAACAGGGCCGGAACGTCATCGTCGGCCGCCGCAACCGCCCCCGACAAGCGCGCCAATTCGTCTCGCGACGGCTCTTTAAATGTGAGCATGCTGTCGACAAATAAACGATAACCTCGCACGGTTGGGATGCGGCCCGCCGACGTATGGGGCGACTGTATCAATCCCACGTCTTCCAAATCGGCCATGACGTTGCGGATAGTAGCGGGACTTAATTCCAGTCGTGTGTCCCTGGCAAGGGTGCGCGAACCAACGGGCTGCCCATCCGAGATGTAGCGTTCTACTAAGCGCTTGAACAAATGTTGCGCGCGCTCTGATAGTTCGGCGTTGGAATTTAGGTCATTCATCGTCAGAAATGCAGTTAATCAGTTACCCGCGATTGGCCTTTTTCGACAAGCTCGTTGGCGGAAAATTTCGCCAATTCAGATTCTGAGAAGCTAATGGCGCACTCGTTAATGAAACGCAGGCCTTATCATATCGGCTTAATTCTCATTTAATCAAATACTTAATATCATCGCGATAGGCGAAACTGCGGCATTCGGACAATTTCGTTGCTGCCGTCACGGAAAACCTTAGAATACCGGACCCATGTTCAAAAGAATTGGCATTGTGTCGAATCTCACCCGAGAAGGCGCGGATCAGACACTTACGCAAACTGTGCAGTTCCTCGCCTCCCGGGATGTCGATATCGTCGTTGGCGAGAATGCGGCGAACTTACTGCCGCTATCGAACACCGATTTTGTGTCCGAATCAGAGGTTTCAAAAAATCGGGACCTGGTCATTGCGATAGGTGGCGATGGCACCATGCTGCGTTCCGGCAAAGCCGCTTTCTTAGACGATGTGCCAATTCTTGGCATCAATTTGGGTAGATTGGGATTCCTTACCGATATTTCGCCCGTGCAATTGCGTTCAGCGCTCGACGCTATCTTATCTGGGGAATTTGAAGACGATCGGCGCACCGTGTTGTCTTGCGACATCATCCGCGATGGCGCTGTTGTTGCCAGCGCGCCAGGCCTTAACGATATCGTCATTCAAAAGTGGAATACCGCAAGACTGATTACCTTAGATACCTCGGTTGACGGCCAGTTTGTTCATTCTCAACGTTCCGATGGGATGATCGTTTCCACCCCGACGGGGTCTACCGCCTACGCGCTATCCGGTGGCGGACCGATAGTGCACCCCGAATTATCCGTTGTCGTATTGGTGCCTATCTGCCCACATTCGTTGACGAATCGTCCAATCATCATCACTGATGACGCGCGAATTGAGATCACGGTAAACACCGAAAGCCCGGACCAAGCCCAAGTAACCTGCGACGGCGAAACGCTCTCTGAAGTGAACCCGGGTGATATCGTGAAAATATATCGTCATCCGAAACACCTGCGCTTAATTCATCCAGCAGGGCATGATCACTTCGCGACATTGAGGGCGAAACTGCATTGGGGCCGTGCGCCTTGCTAACGGCGCTTACTATCACCGACCTGGCGGTCGTCAAACATTTAGATATCGAATTTAGCGCGGGTCTAACCGTCCTTACCGGCGAAACCGGCGCCGGTAAATCAATCCTGATCGGAGCGCTTGGATTAGCGCTCGGGGATCGCGCCGACTCCTCGATGGTTCGAAGCGGCTGCGAGAAAGCAAGTGTTACTGCGTGTTTGGATGTATCAAAAATATCTTCGCTGCGCGCGCTTTTCGAAGATAACGATTTAGATTACCAGGACGAATGCATCTTGCGGCGCGTCGTGAACGCCGACGGGAGATCGCGTGCTTACTGCAATACCACCCCCATCCCAATTCAGTTGCTAAAGAAAATTGGCGAATACGTTGTGGATATCCACGCCCAACATGCGCAACAATCGCTGCTTAGAAAAGCGGCGCAAATGGAACTGTTAGATGGGTTCGGACAACTCGATGAAGAACGCGTAAAAGTGGCTGATAACGCAAGGGCTTGGAAAAATCTGCGCAACGAACGTCAAGCACTAACCAATGGCATTGATAATGTTGGAACCCGCATCGATTTTCTAAAATATCAAATAGAAGAAATAGAAAAACTAGAAATCTCTGCCGATTCTTTACAGCAGCTAAATAGCGAGCATAAGCGAATCGCTAACGGCGCAAAAATGATCGATTCGTGCGAACGAGCATTGCACGCTGTTACTGAAAGCCCACAAAACGCAAGACAACTTGTCACAGAAGCCAATAACGCATTGCGCGAAATTGTCGGCATAGACAAGCAAACTGAGTCGATTACTGAAGCGCTAGATCAAGCTCAAATTAATCTTGAAGAAGCGGCGCGTGAACTCGCTTATTTTCAACAAACTTTAGAAGTTGATCCTTTGCGCTTGGAACAACTTGAGCAGCGCATGCAAACTATCCAAGACTTGGCTCGCAAACATGGCTGCAAATCTGAAGAATTACCGGCAAGACTCAGCGCGCTAAAAGACGAACTAGATTCGATTGGGCAACGCGAAAGCAAAATCCTTGAAATCGAAAGCGCTTTGGAAACCAGTCTAGGTAATTACCGTAAGCACGCGAAAAAATTGCATGAGAAGCGACAAAATGCTGCTGACAAGCTTGGCGCCGAGGTGACTAGACGCATTCGAGAACTCGGTATACCGCACGGCGAATTCTCGATAGATCTTGATTACGACGACACTAAACAGCCCAATGCGTCGGGGGACAATGAGGTTGAATATCTAGTAACCGCGAACCCCGATCAAGCGATGCAGCCAATCAAGAAGGTCGCGTCCGGCGGCGAGCTTTCGCGCATCAGCCTCGCGATTCAGGTTGCCACCAGCCGTGCGTCGGCGATACCCACGCTAGTATTTGATGAAGTGGACACCGGCATTGGTGGTCCAACGGCGGCGACAGTTAGCCGTTATTTGCAAACATTGGCAGAACAGCGGCAAATACTATCGATTACTCACCTTGCGCAGGTGGCGTCGTCCGGGGACCATCACTTATTCGTTGGCAAATCGGTCGCCAAGGGGTCGACTGAAACGATGCTTACCATACTCACAGAAGAGCAACGCATTAAAGAAGTAGCGAGAATGCTGGGAGGCGAGCGGCTGACCGAAAATTCTTTGGCGCACGCGCGCGAATTATTGTCGGCCTGACTTAGGTTCTTACTCGCGGTTAGGGCCAGCCAGAACGTCAGGAATCAATCAGCGGGTTTGCCGCGGACGTAAAGTACCAAACTGTGGTCTTCTAGCTTAAAACCACGTGACTCAACGATTTCGCGCTGTCGTCGTTCGATCTCCTCGTCGACGAATTCGATCACCTCGCCGGTATCGATATTAACGATATGATCGTGGTGCTCCTCTCTCGCGAGTTCGAACACGGCATGGCCTTCATCAAAGTTGTGTCGCTCGACAATGCCAGCGGTTTCAAACTGCGTTAAGACGCGATAGATAGTCGCCAAACCCACGTCTTCCCCAATATCCAATAAAGACTTGTATACATCCTCGGCGCTCAGATGTTGAGCCGGACTCTTCTCAAGCACCTCAAGAATTCGCAATCTCGGCAACGTCGCTTTCAAGCCTGCTTTTTTAAGTTCTGAGGAATCCAATGAATCACCTATTTTTCGGTTATCAGTCAATAATTTACCGTGATATCTAGTACGCGCATCGCGGTGGGTAAGATATACTACGGCTCGAGGGTTTTCAGGAATTCGGATTTTACCACCAAAGCACAACCATAACTATTTTCGTAAGTCCGCCTATTTTGTGCTCGGTCCTGTTGAGTTTCAGCCGACGGGCGATGCTGAGCGAAGGCATGGAACGACACTCATAGCGTACGGTCGATAGAACATATGATTAGCATTTCACGAATATCAACGGTTTTTCTCTTGGCCGCGACCACCACGTTCGTTTCGTGCAGTTCGGGCGGGGGTTCAAGAATTCCCGAAATTCCGTTACCCGACTTATCTTTGCCGGATGTGACCCAAGCGAAACTGCCATTCGTGCATCGTATTGACGTGCAGCAAGGCAATGTCGTGACCCAAGAAATGATTGCCCAACTGCAATACGGCATGGATAAAAAGAAAGTTCGCTTCATCATGGGGACCCCAATCATCAAGGACACCTTCCATTCGGATCGTTGGGACTATCTGTATACCGAGCAACAAGGCGGTGACGATTTACAACGGCGGCGAGTCACCTTGTATTTCGAAAATGAACTACTCGCTGGCGTTGAGGGCGACGTGACCCCCGCCGCAGGGCGCCTAGTCGTCGATACGCGACAAGACACCCAAGTTGAAGTACCGGGAATTCATCGAAAGGGATTCTTAGCGCGCGTGAAGGACTCGATGCCGATTATTGGCAAGGACGAAGAGGACGAAAACGCAAAGGATGAGGACGGCGAGAACACAACAGTGGCGCTCGCCGAAGAAACACCCAATGACGAAGAAAGCGGTACTAACGCCGAAGATGCCCCGACCGAAGAAGAGTTAGCGGAACAAAACGCTGTCATCGTGCCGGAAGATGCGCCCAAGAAAGAAAAGAAACGTGGTTTCTTCAAACGAATTTTCGACAGCGTGGGCCTTGGTGCCGAAGAAGACGATGAAGACGAAGTGGAATACGACACTGCCGATCCGCGCTATCGAGGGGGCGCACCCCAAGACCAGCTGTGAGTACTTGCGTTTAAAAACAATTAGTTCTTTTTTAGCCAGCGTTGGCGCGGGGCTTCATTCGCATCAAACTGGCGCGGCCGATAGCTTTCAATCCGACCGACGTCATTATCAAGATCATCCAGCTTCGCAACTCTACGGTAAACCCCAAACCGGTTTAAAGGTGCGTGGATTTTTCGGAATTCTTCTGTTATTCGAGACCGTTAAATAGCACCCAGAACGCTCGCACCGGTTGGTACCTGCAAATGCCTAATGTACTGAATCGAATAACCGGCGTAGGCGACTTATATTCGTATCTGCTCGGCCGCTATGCGCCTTGAGGAACCTCGTGGCGGGCAATGGTCAATTACCGTAAACCATAAATGCTCTATCTCTGAAGGCTTCGACCATTGTGCCACTTATCACTTTAAACACCGGCCCCAAACCGATGGCGAGTAACCGGTTGGCAAATTCAAAGCGTAAATTCAATGCGACCTTACAGCCCGACTCAACAGGGTCGAAGCGCCAAAATCCGTGGAATTGCTTGAAAGGACCATCGATTAAACGCATTTCTATTTGCGAATTCGGCGCGTTTCGATTTTCGGTGGTGAAAGAATGTTGGATCTTTCCTTTCGCGATACTCAAACTCGCGACCACCCCTTGCTCGGTTTGCCTTAAGATTTTGGCGGCGCGACACCACGGTAGGAATTCAGGATAAGACTCAATATCCTCAACCAACTCAAACATTTGCACTGGCGCGAACGGCACCAGCTCAAAACGAGAAATTTCATGCATTCGACTTACTACCCGCTAGCAATGCCTAGCTACTACCCACCTGGCGACCACTATTTATTGAATTACACCTATGGCATTTAAAAATATAGCCACAACGCCGAGCGGCGCCACATATCTTACTAAAATTCGCCATGCGCCTATAACTATAGCGGAACTTTCTAGCTCTTCTGCAGTACTTGATTTCGACATTGCCCAACCCGCGAACAAAGCAATGCACAAACCACCCAACGGCAGCATGATCGTGGTGCTCAAGAACTCTGACCAATCAAAAAAGTTTTTACCACTGACTTTTAGATCTTGCCAAAGGTTGAACGATAATACCGACCCCATGCCGACCAGCCATGCCCCGAATCCAGCCACAAAAGCCGCTTTGATGCGGTTCCATTTCTGCGATTCGACTAACCAAGCAGTGACAGGCTCAAGTAAAGATATCGCCGAAGTCCAGGCAGCGACGGTTAGCAGCATGAAAAACAAACTACCGAACAACTGGCCACCCGGCATTTGCCCAAATGCGATAGTTAGACTGACAAACACTAAACCGGCTCCTGAACCGGGCTCCAACCCGTAGGCGAAAACGATGGGGAAAATTGCCAAACCGGCAAGCAAGGCGACTAAGGTATCAACGCCGCCAATGATCAGCGCCGTTTGCGGAATTGAAGCATTTTTGGATAAGTAGGCTCCGTAAACGATGATGGATCCCATACCTAAGCTAAGACTAAAAAACGCCTGCCCCAACGCCGCAAGAATTGTGTCGCCATTAATTTTAGAAAAGTCTGGTTCGAATAAGTATTTAAACGCCCCAGCAAAATCACCCGTAGTAGCCGCGTAACCGACCATCACAACGAGCAGCACAAATAGCGCCGGCATCAACCACTTCACGGCTTTCTCTAAGCCGCCTTGCACGCCGCGTGCGACGACCGCGATAACCATCAACATAAAAATGCTATGCCACAACGTGAGTCGATTGGCGGAACCCGTTAAGGCGTCGAAATACTGCGATGAACTCTCAGCGGTTACTTCGTTGAACGAACCTGCCCCAACTTGAAACACGTAGGCGACCGACCAGCCAGCTACCACTGAATAGAATGACAGGATCAAAAATCCGGCGGCTACACCCAGCCAGCCTACCGCTTGCCAACTCGAGTCTTTCCCTTCAGCCGAAGCTAAGTCTTTCATCGAATTAATGGGACTTTGGCGGCCACGCCGCCCGATGAGGATCTCTGCCATCATAATCGGCAAACCAACGGTTAAAACACAGGCGAGATAAACAAGAACGAAGGCGCCGCCGCCGTTCTCACCCGTAACGTACGGAAATCGCCAAATATTGCCAAGCCCGACGGCCGACCCAGTGGCGGCAAGGATAAACACCCAGCGCGAAGACCACTGTCCGTGAATAGATACCTGGTTTCCGGCCATGAACGATTTCCCCGTTTATTTTTTTATTCAGCGCAAATTCTGCGCGATCGTAGACGCCGACACAACAAATCTCAGGCAAGAAGCTTCAGGCTAGGGCTACGCTGGCCGCTACTCGATAAATGAGTGCCGCAACCAAGCAAAAACCCGATTTAGCATCGTCGCCCAACATAGACTTGCCTGCCCGTATCGGGCGATTTGTTCCCGAGAAAATTCTGGGTCGCGGTGGACAGGGTGTGGTCTACCTAGCTCACGACCCGAAGCTAGAAAGAAAAGTCGCCATAAAAACACTGCTCACAAACGATGCTGAACCGGCTCGATTGATCAATGAAGCAAAAAATGTGGCGAAGCTCAACCATCCCGGTATCGTGCCAGTCTATGAAATAGATACGACCTCACGCTCAGTTTATTTGGTTTATCAATTCGTGGCGGGCGACAGTTTAGGCGAGTGGCTCAACAACAACACTGGCGCGAAACCAAAAGATATTGTTTCGATCATCAAACAAGTGCTTGAAGCGATGGCACATGCTCACACAGCTGGCATTCTTCATCGCGATCTGTCGCCGGCAAATATTTTGATTGACGCAAACGGCAACGCGAGGATTTTAGATTTCGGCGTCGCCAGTATCATGAGTGAACAGGGACAAGAGCCAGACATGGTCGGGACGATGGCTTATCTGCCACCCGAGTGCCTGTCTGGCGGCACCGTTGGTGCCCATTCAGACGTTTATTCAATCGCCGTGTTATTTCATGAACTGCTCACACGAGAGAGATTGTTTGATGCGGATAGCACCACGGCGATTGCCTATAAAATCGTCAACGAAAAAATCGTCCCGCCGTCTGTGACAAACAGAGCGGTCGAAGCGTCTTTAGACGAGATCGTGATGACGGGTCTCGCTCGCGAAGTTGATCGTCGCTATCAATCCGCACAAGAGATGTTAACGGCCATTGATGGTTTCTTGAACGATAAACAGCAAAATGCCGAAAGTGATGGAGAAGATGGAGAGTATTCAAGCACTATCGAATTTATGTTGCGTCGAATCGCGCGTAAACCCGACTTTCCGGCCGTGTCGCGCTACATCTCGGAAATTAGTCAGAAAACTGGTTCAAGAGGTCGCTCCGACGCGTCTGAATTAGCTGACGTTATCTTGAAGGACTATGCCTTGACCTCGAAGCTGTTACGGTTGGTCAATTCGGCAGTATTCGGCCAATACGGCGGTTCAATCAGCACAGTTTCTCGGGCAGTCGTTATCTTGGGTTTCGATCAAGTGCGTGCCGCCGCGCTCAGTATTGCTGTGTTTGAACATCTACAAAATGGCAAACAAGCAGACGCGCTGAAAGATGCTGCATGCTCTTCATTCCTAAGCGCAATGCTGGCGCGGAGTATCCTTGAAGATCAGTCGGACGTCGATCCAGAGCAGGCGTTCATTGGTGCCATGTTTCATCAGCTCGGCAAGCACCTCACGATCTACTACTTCCCCGAAGAGTACGAAGAAATTAAGGCGCTGATGTTGAGCAAAGGCGTCGATGAAGATGCAGCAGTGCAAGAAATTTTAGGCACCAGTTATGGCGCCTTTGGTACCGCTATTGGTGAACAATGGAATCTCCCAAGTTCAATGGTAAGGTGTATGAAGCCCTTGCCGGCTGGCGAAATTAAAGCGGCGTCCGACCCTGACGGCAAACTCGTGGAAGTCACCGCCTTGGCCAATGAACTTGCAGAGATATGCGGCACCAGTGATGTAGACCACGTCGACCAAGATTTGCGCAAACTAGCGGCACGCTTCAAGCAGTGCATCAAGTTAGATACAAAAACGCTTAAGCAGAAAGTATCCGATGCCATTCAGGAAACGCGGGAATACGCCAACGTACTTAGCGTCGATTTAGAATCCGCTGACTTTTTTAGTCAGGTTACGAAAAATTTCGGCTCAGATTCTGAAAGCGAGTCAGAAACAACGGCAGGGACGAGCGCTTCCGCAGCTGCATCGACGAACGCCCTGGAAAAAGAGGCTACCGAGGAAGAACCCGCAACGCCGGTCGCGGATCGCAAGGCATTTTTAGTGGAAACGATCACCGAACTCACTCAGGCAATGCTCAATAACGCATCCGCGAACGAAATATTGTCCATGGTCGTGCAGTCAATTTATCGGGGATTAGGCGTCACTCGGGTATTACTTATGATCCGCGACCCGAAGCGTCACTCAATGCAAGCGCGTAGCGGCCATGGTAAAGACCTCGACGATATCTTGCCGCATTTCAGCTTCAAAGTATCGACCAACCAAGACATCTTTAATCAAGCGCTTAGGAAAGGAAAAGAATTTATCGTCCTGGATGTGGAAAATGAACAATACAAGGCGCTCATACCAGGGTGGTGTAAAAGCTTAACGAACCCCAGCTCAATATTGCTTTTTCCGATCATGGTCAACGGCAATTGCATTGGACTAATTTACGCCGATCAACAAGACGCGTACGCAAAAATCTCGGCCGAAGAATTCAAACTACTGGTCACTTTAGTTCAACAAGCGGCACTGGCCATCCAGCAACGCGCATAGGCCGATTTGCGCCGATGCTATAATGCAGCTCCACCCTTTGGGACATGCCGTGTTCGCCAATGGCCGCCAAGAAAAAAAGTAAAGAGAAGTCCCCGTCTGCTACGATTGCGCTAAATAAAAAAGCGCGCCACGACTATTTTATTGAAGAAAAATACGAAGCTGGCATCGTGTTGGAAGGTTGGGAAGTGAAGAGCTTGCGCGCTGGCAGAATCCAGCTCGTAGACGCCTATATTTTTTTCCGCGAGGGCGAAGCGTACATGTCAAACGCCTTGATTACGCCGCTTATTTCAGCCTCAACTCACGTAGACGCCAACCCAAAACGCATTCGAAAGTTGTTACTTAACCGTCGCGAAATAGATAAGTTAATTGGTGCCGTTGAACGTAAAGGCATGACCCTGATCGCCACCGCAATGTACTGGAAAAGAGGCCGAGCGAAAGTAGAAATTGGCGTAGCAAAAGGTAAAAAACAACACGACAAACGCGCCACCGAAAAAGCACGCGATTGGCAACGCGAAAAAGCGCGGATTTTAAAAGCCGGATAAAACAACCTCTCCTCCCGAGCTTCACATAGCCAGGGGAACCGAAAGCCGCTAATATTGTCTGAGATAACGAACCTTTGAATAAGTCCGAACGCAAGATGTGAGTTCACGACTGAATCGGAAAAGGCTTCAGGAGCCTCTGATTAAGTCTGATTGATGC